>DASYNQ010000001.1:0-7179 GCA_036008425.1 Methylocella sp.
CCCGGCAAATCATTCTCGCGACTATTGTTCGTGGAGATAATTGCGCACGGTTTCGAGGAACTTCACGATGGAGATCGGTTTCGAGAGATAGGCCTCGCATCCGCCCTGCCTGATTTTTTCCTCGTCGCCCTTCATGGCGAAAGCGGTTATGGCGATCACCGGAATATGGCGCAGATCTTCGTCGTCCTTGATCCATTGTGTCACCTGAAGTCCGGAGACCTCGGGCAGTTGAATATCCATCAAAATGAGATCGGGCTTGTGCAGACGCGCGAGTTCCACCGCTTCGACGCCGCTGCGGGTCTGCACGGTCCTGTAGCCATGCGCCTGCAAAAGATCGTTGAACAATTTCATGTTCAACTCATTGTCCTCCACGATTAGAATGCTTTTTTGCATCGGAAATACCGGGCTACGGGCGGCGAACGATCTATGCCCAGGAAAGTTCAGCCACACTCGTCAGTAACGGATAGAGGTTGACGAAAGGGAAATCGATATAATGCAAAACTTCGATTTTAGGCCCTCGCCGGCCAAACAACCACAACTCACCAAAGCCGCCGCCGAATCGATAGCGATCGAGGTTTTAACCTTTCTGGCCGGAAATCGAGCGAGGCTCGATCGTTTCTTGGCCCTGTCTGGCCTTGGGCGGGACAATTTGCGGGCGGCGGCCGGAGAGCCTGGATTCTTGGCCGCGATCCTCGATCATCTCGCCTCCGACGAGTCCCTGCTCCTCGCCTTCGCGGCCAACGCGGGGCACGCCCCGGTAACGATCGCCAAGGCGCGGGACATATTGTCACCCCCGGCGAAGATGCCGTGACAGTGGCGGCCTGTGCTAAGAAGCATAACCTTTAAACCGGAGCTTTGCATGGTCTGGCCTCTGCCTCAGCGCCCAAAGCGCCAACCCGCGCCGGAGCATGGCGCACCTGTTGAAGTCCCTGCGGCGGCAAAAAAACTCGATCTTGCCGCGCGGCTCCGGCGCAACCGCAAGGCGGACTGGACGCGCAGGCTCGTCCGCGAAAACTCCTTGGTAATGGACGATCTCATCTGGCCAATCTTCCTTTGCGAGGGCGAAAACGCGCGGGAACCAGTCGCGTCGATGCCCGGCGTCGAGCGCCTCTCTATCGACGAGGCGGTGCGCGCGGCCGCCGAGGCGGCAAAACTTGGCATTCCGGCACTCGCGCTGTTTCCCTTTACCGTGCCTGGCCTGCGGAATGAGCAGGCCAGCGAGGCGCTCAATCCCAACAATCTCGTCTGCCGGGCTTGCCGCGCGATCAAGCGCGAGGTGCCAAATCTCGGCCTCGTCACCGATGTCGCGCTCGATCCCTACACCAGCCATGGCCATGACGGGATTTTGCACGGCGAGCGGATTTTGAACGACGAGACGGTTTTCGTTCTCGTCGAGCAGGCGCTGAACCAGGCGCGCGCCGGTGGCGACATCATCGCGCCTTCCGACATGATGGATGGCCGCGTCGGCGCGATCCGCGCAGGCCTCGACGCGGAAAATTTTGAGGACGTGCAGATTTTATCTTACGCCGCCAAATATGCCTCGGCCTTCTATGGGCCCTTTCGCGACGCCGTCGGCACCAACGCGACGCTGATCGGCGACAAGCGCACCTATCAGATGGACCCCGCCAATTCCAACGAGGCCCTGCGCGAAGTCGCGCAAGACATCGAGGAAGGCGCCGACATCGTGATGGTAAAACCCGGCCTGCCCTATCTCGACATTATTTTCCGGGTGAAGGAGCGCTTTGGCATGCCGACCTTCGCCTATCAGGTTTCGGGCGAATATGCGATGATCATGGCGGCGGCGGAAAGAGGTTTTATCGACGGCGACAAAGCCATGCTCGAAAGCCTAATCAGTTTCAAACGCGCCGGCGCCGATGCGATCCTCACCTATTTCGCACCGCGTGCGGCGAAGAAACTGGAGGAGATAGGGTGAGACCTTTGCACCGCATGATCAAGCCGAGGTAGTTGTTCAGGTTCAAAAGCGAACCTCAAAGTTGGAACGGGATAACGCAAATGCACACGCGTAATAGATCACTTCGTTTGAAAAGCATATCTTGCTGTTTTTCTATACTTACGATAATTGCGATAATATTTTCAAGTGATCCTGTACTTGCGGGTTGGCACTGTTTGATTTCTTTTGAGTGCACTTGCTATCGAACAGATGAGAATAACGAACCTGTTTGCTTGAAGTACGGCAACGCTGGTGGGCGTCGGGAGTGCATCAAGTTCGAGAGACGGGCATGTACAGCTGAGGAATCGCGTAACACTCGGGATTTCGAATTGGATGGTCACGGAGTGTTACCTGGCACAGTGCTTACCCCGCCGCCCCGTGAGTAAGTTAGCATGTTCAACGCACTTTCGAATTTATTTGGCAGGGCCTTCATCATTGCTTTCTTGTTGCCGTCAATATATTTGAATTCAGTTATATTAGATATTTTTTATATTTTTGTTGGAGGAAAAATATTTTTATTGAACACACAATTCGACACTAATATAGAAAATGGCATCGTTTTATTATTTTTGATTTGGTTTGTGGCGATTGCTATTCTTGCTCTTAATCGCCCCATAATTCGTTTTAAAGCGGGCTACGCAAGATGGAATCCAATAAGAATCCTACTCGTGATCAGAAAGCGTGAGTTTTTGGCTCTTCAGAGAAAAATTGCTGCCGGCAACAAAGCCTGGGATGACGCCGAAGCTCGCGGTGAACAGCCATCGGAAGCGATTTTGACTGCACTTGCCGAGGCAAAATCGACAATGGTTAGAGATTTTCCACATAAAATAGAATTGCTGTTGCCTACAAAATTAGGAAACAGGCTTCGCGCTTTCGAGGTGTATTCTCTTGTCGTATACGGTCTAGACTCATCCGTTGGGTGGAGCAGACTGTTGTCAGTTGTGCCGAGCGACTTTCTCAAAATCGTCGAAGACGAGAAGGCACAAATGGATTTTTGGATTAATATTTGGCTGGGCGGTTGGCTTGGCCTGATATTCTACGTTTATATGTGTGTTTATTCGAAAGATATTCTTCACTTGTGGGTTCTTCCGATTATAATGCTAATTTCATGGAGTTCTTCTGAAAGTGCGAGTGCCGCAGCCGTGAGATTTGGAATATTGACAACAAGTGCTTTCGACTTGTTTCGTCTAAAGTTATGCGAGCAACTTAACATGAAAGTTCCGGAGTCTTTCGAAGACGAAAGAAAAATGTGGGAATTACTTAGTCAGGTATGGATTTATAGATCGGCCAAAACCGCGGATAAGCTCACTCCGTATCGTAAGGTCGAAAATAAAGCCGAGATACCGGCTTCCGATGAGAATGGCTCTCACCCCACGTCAGTATGAAAAACCCTGGAAAATCTTTCAGAGTCGGTCGGAGAGTTCACTAGCCTGAAGAAAGCTTTCGGAGCATGAGGCGGAGCGAGGATTTCTGTCGCGAAAATCTTCGTTTTCGAGATGCCTGTTTTTTGGGTTGAAAACGCAACGGCGACTGCATCATAGGCGCCGTGCGTGCGTTTCTCTTTATTATCGCAACATGCAAGGGCCATACGGGTTTCGACCGGCCGGGTCAGTGCCACCAAGCCGCCTCTTCCGAACCGGACAAAAGACTTTGTCCAAAAGACAATTTTTTCGCCTTGCGAATGTATGATCCTTTCGCCCGCCAATCGTACCAAAATGTTTCACGTGAAACATTTTTGTCCGATCGAGCCCCGAAATCGGACAAAACCGCGTGAGGATCGCTTTCAAAAATTTGCCAAAGCCATCACCCTGAGGAGCAGGCGAAGCCTGCGTCTCGAAGGGCGAGGGCCGCGCGGCGCATCCTTCGAGACGCAGGCTTCGCCTGCTCCTCAGGATGAGGGAGGCGCATTTGAAATAGACTCTTAGGCAAAGACGGATTACCGGCCCAAATGCGCGCCCTGTCCAGCCATTTTTCCAAGAATTTTTTTTGCCGTGTGGATAGCGGGAGCCAACGCCGCCAAAAATTCCCTCCTTTTTGGCGCACCGGCGTGGCACAAAAGGATCGGTCACGAACTGATTCGGCGCGCGCGCACGCCAGCGCCGGCCGAGAAGCCCCATGCCAGCGATCGAAAATCTCGCCGAAAGAGTCCGCCCCGCGAGCGACTCATGCAACCTGATCGATCGTCTTTTTTTGGCGTTGGCGGCGTGCTGATGCAGGCGGATCGAGGACCACTCGATCATCTGGATATCGCCGTCGTAAGCCTTGACACAGCTTCCAAAAGCCGATCCCAGACGGCCGCCTTGCGTCACCTGTTGAAACGGTTCACGCAGGTCGTGTGCGGACCATAGCGCTCCGGAATGCCGGCCTAGGGCGCGCCCGTCCGCGTTCAACACGCGCCGGTCATCCACGCGCGCGACGCCGCGCGGCTTGTTCGGTAGCAGCGCCGAGATCACAAGCCACTCGACATCCGGCAAATCAAAACGGGCCATTCCAACCTCCATGACTATGAAGGTTGAATCACTCTCTTGCCGATTCGGGGAATCCCCTTTATGAGATCATGACCTAGGGTCGCCCTCCGGCGGTTGGCAGACGGGATCCTTGGGTTGGAACTCACGGGCGAGATGCGCATTACCAAACGCAGAATAGTATTTTTCGGTAGCCGGATGCGCTGCTCGGGCCGCTGAGCGTGGACGCGACAGAGAAGGCGAATTCCCCCTTCCTCGAATGGAATATTGGAGCGTACAGATGAGCATCTTAGGGACGATCATGTCGAAAGTATTGGGCAAGGCACCAGCCTCTCCCGCCGCTGCTGCTCCGGTTGCGCCCTCTGCTCAAGCTAGCGGAACGACGAACCCAGCGGCACCCACCCTAGCTCCGACCTCGTCGTCGGCGCCAGCGGGGCCATCGGTGGATGTCGCCGCAGTGCTCGATGACTTGAGCGACAAAACAACCGAGAAGCTCGATTGGAGACACTCCATCGTCGATCTTATGAAGGTCTTGTCCATAGACAGCAGTCTCGCTGCGCGTAAGGAACTCGCAAAGGAGCTTCACTTCGATGGCGATACCAGCAATTCCGCCTCGATGAATATCTGGCTTCACAAACAAATCATGGTGAAGCTTGCAGCTAACGGCGGTAAGCTGCCAGACGATTTGAAGAGCTGAACGACTGAGAATCGCCTGTCTCCCTTGGCCTCGCGATTGCCGTGCCTGTCACCTCTGGCCATGTGAGGCCTGCCATGTCGATGAACAAGCCCGACATCGAGCAAATTCAGCACGCGGTGGCGACATCGCTGCACGAGCATTGGGTGCTCTATTTGGTCGAGGGGATCATTCTCATCATCCTTGGTCTGGCCGCCGTCGTTATTCCGCCGATCGCCGCGCTCGCAGTCGAGATCCTGTATGGCTGGCTCTTTCTCATCAGCGGAATCGTCGGTTTGATCACCACCTTCCGGATGCGCCATGCGCCGGGTTTCTGGTGGTCGCTCGTCTCGGCGATCCTTGGAATTGCGGTCGGTATCGTGCTGCTGTTGTGGCCATTGAGCGGCGTCCTCTCGCTTACCTTGATTCTCATCGTGTTTTTCGTGATCGAAGGCGTTGCCTCGATCATGTTCGCGCTCGAGCACGAGCGCGAGCTGTCGAGGCGATGGGGCTGGATGCTGGCGAGCGGCATCATCGATCTGATCTTGGCCACTATCATTCTCGCAGGCCTGCCTGGCACCGCAGCCTGGGCTATCGGGCTGCTGGTCGGCATCAATATGGTGTTCGGCGGCGCGGCGCTGATCGCGATGGCGCTGCATGCCCGCGAGATCGATCCGCGTTCGGCTGCCCCGGCGCGCTGAGCGAGGTTGCCTTGATTTGGAAAGAATCTGACTGCGGAGTGCACGCCGAATTCCCGCGCTTCGTAGCTTGCGGCGGCGACGACGCCGCGCTCGCGCGATCCGCCGACGACAACAGGTTTGCCGCGTAGCTCTGGATTGTCGCGCTGCTCCACCGAGGCGTAGAAAGCATCCATGTCGATATGGATGATCTTGCGCTGCCGCGCAGGCTTGTCCGAGACGTGCCTGATCGGCTCTACGGCTTTGTGCTCTTCCCCATCTCGATCACTATCCTGCGCAAGCATGAACGTCAGGCCGCGAGGCCTCCCTCATCTTTCTTATCTCCCCTCGCGACAATCTTGAGCGAATTGTCGGGAAGCGGCCTTTGCAGCTTGAGCGCTTCCGCAGCTGGCGCATTCATCCAGACATCGATCTCCTCTCGCGCCGTCAGAACGACGGGCATCGCTTGCGGGTGGATCGCCGCGATCTCCTTGTTCGGCTCCGTCGTCAGAAATGCGAAGATGTCGTTTGTGGTTTCGCCTTCCTTCACTTTCCGGACGGAGGTCCAGCGCGTCCAGATGCCCGCAAAAAAGGCCAATGGCCGGGTCTCGGCGAAGGCGAACCAAACCGGCGGACGGGTGCCGTCCGGCAGCACCTCATTCTCGGAAAAACTCGTCCAGGGCACCACGCAGCGGTTCTCGATCCCGAGCCAGCGCCGCCAATGCGGAGATGTGACATTACGGATGTTGGTGACGCCTTGATCGGAGTTCTTGCCCCTCAGCGCAAAGACGGGCGAGGGCATGCCCCACCGCGCCACCGTCAGCTCGCGACCCTCGGGTTGGTTTCGGACAATCGGGGCGGAGTAGTCCGGGAAAATCCCGTACAGCGGTGGCAGATTGCCTGTCCGGTCGCGCATGGCGCCCGCCAATTCGCGGATTGCCTGTTGGCCCTTCGTCACCGAATATAAGTTGCACAAAGGCCGATCGTCCCCACCGCCAAATACCGCGCAATCTGGCCCCGACATCGACTGGACGTGCCTTGCGTCTTGTCGCCCGCCTGCCAGACTCGATACTGCATTAAACCGATCGCACCGGCGGTAAGTTCGTCCCATGCTTAAGGGCGAGAACCGGTTTCAATTCGGCCCCACCCCCAGTAACTTGTCGGTGGCGCTGGTGAGCGAGTTCATAGCCCTCTGCACAAATCCGAAAGCCCCGTTGGTTGCCGGGCTTGGCTGGGCCGGTGTTACGGCCTTGGGCTCGGCGATCGGTGCTGGCTCGGTGTTGAGGGGGCTCACAGGCATCGCCTTGGCCTTGTTCGCGTAGGCGAACTTTGAGGTGCGATCCACGGCAACGAACATATCCAGCTTGCCGTCTTCCGTTTGCACCTCGGCAATGTCGATATGGAAGTAGCCAA
>DASYNQ010000002.1:0-11614 GCA_036008425.1 Methylocella sp.
CCCAGCCTTCGCGCCAGCCTCATGCTCCCGCAACACTGCGATGATCTGTTCTTCCGTAAACCTGCTTCGCTTCATCGGTCCGTCCCTTGTTCAGGCCGGACTCTAACTCCTCGTGGAGGAATATCTCAGTGGCAGGTCACACCTTGCCAAATGATATTTTGGATTCGTTTCGTGCCCACATAATAATTCCAAGGGAGCACAAGAGGCAGATACCCATAAGGATACCCACGTACCAGTCGAATGGGTCACGCGATGACCCACCAATCGCTTCTATAACATTTTGCGCCCGCGCAGACGGAAAAATACTTAGACCTAAATGAACCGCACCACTAATCAGCATATACGCGCCCCCAAGGAGGGCCAAAAACCAGATTATGAATTCACCATGGTTGTGTTTCGCCACATATCGCCACCGCTCTAGCGGTCTTAATTGAGCAAGAATAAAATTTTCAGATGGCTTCGGAGAAATAGGAGATCGGGCATATCCGGAGGCCAATGTTGCTATCACATGAGGAGAAATATACCGATCCCCCACGACAATTAGCTCACCAGCAACTCCACCATCATAAACCTTGGCGGCGGGGAAGTGGGTGAACGTAAGGTTGGTCATCATGCACGTGTAGCCGCAATTATCTGTTGCTGCCGTTGGCTTTCTTGAATTTTATCATCTAGCCACGTCCTAATCGCAATTGCTGTTTCCGCGCTAAACACTAAATCCACCTCAACCTCTCGGAATATCCCTTGCCGACCCTCACGTTTTTCCGTGACCTCAGCACCTAGAATTCCACCGGTAACCGTGTGTACCGTCTTTTTAGGTACCGGCGCCCTCTCACTGAACACCGACATATGAATTAATTTGCTGCTTGGAGCGATTGCGCCAACAGCACCATCAACGTGAATAACGCGAAACAAATGCGACTTCTCAAAATGAAATTCTATTTCACCTTCAATGAACTCTACCATTGCCTCACCTCCTAGCAGAGGGGGCAGGTTATATGGGGACAGCGCATGGGGCAAGATGCATCGATGGCCCGGACTTCGTCTTGCACTTGGCAATCATGACTCGCCAGAGAGGAAGGATGGCCACCACGCCTAAGCAGTTGGCGCGGACTTTCCCACGCTGACTCGCTTCTTGCGAGCCATGATTGGCTTACTTTTGCCACGCTCTCTTTTCGGGCGCGGCTGAGGCGGGGTCTTCAAGAGCGCCAGCAAGATCTTGTCCCGCCATTGCTCTGACTCTTTTTGACTTACATCGGGGACAAATTCGTCGGGGTTCCTTGACATGAACGCGTCCGCACGCTTAACCGGATTTGGGTCAAGCAGGTGTAGCTGTTTGACCCGGTAGCTCCCTTCCACAAGGAGCAGATCACTATCCGTATACCCCGCGCGGGCTACGGTACAAGCCTAGTTCGCGCGGCCCCTATGTGCTACCTCACGTAGCGAGGGACAGCTTGTCCAACAACAAAACGTTGTCTGACGCAAGAAAAATATTCCCCACACGTATATCGCCGACCTGTCACGCTAGAGCCTGTCTAACCCTAGCGACATGTTTTGTCAACCGGATAGTTCCCAGATCCATCATCCAGTAAATATTTGCTATATCCCTGCATTGCATCGATGACAAAGAGAGCATTGAAAAGGAATTGATTTATGTCCGTATCACAGTGATGCCCTCTCGGCCCAAACTGGAACTTAGTTTCATCATCTCGCCTTTCAATATAATGAAACAATAAACTAGGCCACGTTCCATGAACGTGATGTGAGCCAACCTTCTGCCCCACGACATAAAATAGTCTGTCGTACCCAAGTGCAGAAAGCATTGCAGCAACATCACGAAGCGGCTTTACGGATTGCACTTCTACCTCTGATGACCCCGAGGCTGAAATGTGATTAGCTATTGAGCTCAACATTGTTTCAATAGGAAGCTCTACGCCACCGCGCTCCTTGACGTTTCTTATTATCTCTAACTTTAACTCAAACTTAGTTTTAAGACCTGAGCCTATATAGCGGTCGAATTCTGGCAACTATCGGCTTGACTTAGCCAAATGTTTGTTGTAATATCGCGGTCATAGGAGCTAACCGCCATGACATGCGATCTCGCAAACCCGATCTTTACCGACGAAGCTAAGGCGACGGAACACATGGAAGCCGACCGTTGGCCAAACGGCGTGAATTGTCCGCATTGCGGCTCGCTGAACGTTCACAAGATGGCGGGCAAAACTCAAGCTGGAATGTTCCTTTGCAACGATTGCCGGGAGAAGTTCACAGTTCGCACCGGCTCGATCTTCGAGAGAAGTCACATCCCGCTGCGCAAATGGCTTATGGCCACTTACTTGATGGCCGCGAGCAAGAAGGGCATCAGCGCGTTGCAGCTCTCGCGCATGCTTGGGCTATCCTATGAATCCGCATGGTTCATGTGCCACCGCATTCGCGAGGGCATGAAGCCGACAAGCCCGGCACCCATCGGGGGTGAAAACAAAGTCGTCGAGGCCGACGAAACCTATGTCGGCGGCAAGAAGAAGAACCGCGCATTCGCCAAGACGGAGCCGAAAAAGCACACGGTTCTAACACTAGTCGACCGCGACGGCGAGAGCCGTTCGTTCCATGTTGCCGACGTGTCTGCGAAGACGCTGCGCGAGAAGATCGTCACAACGGTCAGCCGTAAGTCCTATCTCTCGACGGACGAACATGTCTCCTACGAGTCGATCGGCAAGGAGTTCTCAGGCCACGGCGCGGTGAACCACAGCGCAGATGAATACGTGCGCCTGGGCGGATTCATTCACGTGAACACTGCGGAATGTCGTTTCAGCCTTATGAAACGCGCCGTATTCGGCACGCATCATTCGATCAGCGAAGCCCATTTGCCGCGCTACCTTGCGGAATGGGATTTTAAATGGAATACCCGCAATCTCAGCGACGGGGAACGTGCGGCAGTTGCCCTCAAAGGCGCAGAGGGCAAGCGTCTCACGTATCGTCAGCCTGACAAAGCCCCGCACACTTAAGCAGAAAGCGATGCATTTCCATCGCTGGAGGAAGAAACGAGCAACGCGACAAGATGGGTGATTTGCTCTTCGGTCAGGTCAAAATAAACCTCATTGTCGTTTTTAATTGTTACGCGAACCCTTTTGCCTCCTTGCGGTAGTGGCTCGATTACAATTGAGTCAAACATCGGGCTCCACCGCGTCACGCCACTAGGTTCAACAACCAATTGATGAGGCTTAGGGATGATCCCTTTTTCGGTATCAGACATTTTAAAAATCCTAAATGACATTCCAATTTGGAAAGCCGTTGTCGGGCTTCCAAAGCGAGTTGCCGAATTGGAGCGGGCAGTTGGTGAATTGCGGGAAAAATCGGCAGTCACGCCATCACGAAAAGCCCCGCCGGGGCGGGAATGTCCTATTTGTGGCGCGACCATGAAAGTATTGAGTGAGTCGGAACACCCGACATTCGGCTTCGCGGGCGTGAAGGTTCACAATATGGAATGCCCGGAATGCGGGAATAAGACCACTAGGGACTTTAATCCAGGGAAGGACGAGTAGGCTTCCCCTTCCCGCGCTCTCTTTTCAGGCTCGCCTTCGCTTTACGCTTCCCCAGCTTCATTTCCGAATGCGCCCTGTGCGGCGTAGCAAGCATGCGCTTTAACGCGGCTTCGGCGCGCGCTATCGTTTCCTCTTCGCTATAGGTGATATCAGGCTTTTTAGGTGACATCGTGAGACTTGCCATATGTCCAAAAGAGACGCGCTTCGTGCTCTGAGTAGGAAATTCCCAGCGCCGCAGGAAGTCAAATCTATCCTCGAAGGGCTACGTGACGAGCCTGATCGAGTTGTTGCGATTGTGGGATCTGCGATCGCTGAATCCTTTCTCGAAAGAGCAATCGTTAGCCGACTGCGATATCAAGGTCCGGAACTTATCGGTCAGCTATTTAACAATCGCGGGCCAATGGCAGACTTTCATTCAAAGATATTGATTGCACAGGCTTTCGGTGTAGTCATGCCACCTCAAGCATCTGAATTTCATCGAATCAAGGTAATACGAAACGTATTTGCTCACGCTAGCCTACATATAACTTTTGAGACAGACGAAATCGCAAAGGAGGTAGATGACTTTATTATGCATAAAGCAATGAAAAAACAGATGGATATTGAATTTGAAAAGCACGGCATGGATATACCAGAGTTATCGAGAAAAAGTACATTCCTGCTAATGGTGCAATTAAGCTGTATCGTCATAGATCACGAGCAAAAGGAAATCACCGGGCGTTTTCTAGGACATTACGATTAGCCATAAGCCCAATATTTATAATCATCACAGCAATATCGCGCTCATTCGAAAAAGCTGGTTCATAATTCATAAGCAATCGAACCCCCTCGTTAACCATCTCAGGCGTGATTTCAATTTCTCTTGCGGGCGCGCCAGCCTCGACGGAATCAAGACTAGGCATATATACATCATCCATATGGCTAACTCAACCCGATAGTTGCCCGAATTCTTCTCGGTCTTTTTTGAAGCAAAGCCAGATTATTTTGAGGGCCGCTTCGAAAATACAGCGGTCAACAATAGCTGTTGTTTCTCCGAATTTCCCCTTGTGCGATAAAGCGACATTCGACAATATCAGACGGGCACATCTATTTAGCAGGCCCATCAAAACATAATAGTGTTGTGACTCCGGAATAATATGACCAAGCAATATCGCCAGCATGCCGACGAACTTATACCATTCGAATACAATCGGCATGTAGTCTCCAGTCTCTCGACAACGCTCCATTTGTGCTTCGGTGAACTCTGGCGAATCGGGTATTGCAAAGTTGCTCTCGGACATAAGTTAAGTCATTCTCGAAATCGTCCAGCGGCTCACATTGTAGGAGTGCGCAATCTCGCCCTGGGTCTCCTAAGCGGCCCTGAGGCACTTGACCGCTTCTAGCTGCTGGTGATGGGTGACGGTCGGCTTGCGGCCAAGCCTGACGCCGTTCGCCACGGCGCGGGCGCGGCCAGCCATTTACTGCACAAGTTATTCAAATTTTATCCGCGCGGATGAGTTGGGTCAGCATGCCCTCGCGCAAGCCCCGATCGGCGATACGGACGCGATCGGCCGGGAAGGCACGGCGGATCGCCTCGAGAATGGCGCAGCCGGCGAGAACGAGATCGGCGCGGCCATGCCCAATACAACCGTTGGCGGCGCGCTCTTTGTAAGTCATCTTGCGCAAGCTCGCCACCGCATGATCCACTTGCCGGCTCGACATCCACAAACCGTCGACGCGGCGGCGATCATACCGGGCCAGTCCGAGAAAGACCCCAGCGATCGTCGTCACCGTTCCGGAGGTGCCAAGCAAATGAAAATGCCGGCCGCGCCGCTCGCCGTCCGCCATCGCGACAAAGCCCTCGAGTTCCCGCGCAACATGAGCGATCATCGCCTCGAACATCGCGCCGGAAACCTCGATACCGCCGAATTTTTCCGCCAAGGTGACGACGCCGAGCTTCAGGGAAACCCAAAAACGGATGCGCTCGGCGAGCGCCATATCGATCGATTGCGCGCATGGGGGTGGGGCCCCGGCAAGCCAGACAAGCTCCGAGGACCCGCCCCCGATATCGAACAAAATTACGCCTTCGGCGGCGGAATCGACGAGTGAGGCGGAGCCGGCGGCGGCCAGCCGCGCTTCGGTTTCCCGATCCACGATCTCGAGTTCGAGCCCGGTTTCCGCGCGCACTTTGGCCAGAAATTCGGCACCGTTGCTTGCCGACCGGCAGGCCTCCGTCGCAATCAATCGCCTGCGGGTTACGCCGCGCGCGCGCATTTTGTCGCGGCATATTTCGAGCGCGCAAAGGGTGCGTTCGATCGCCGCCGCGCCGAGTTCGCCGGATCGCGACAACCCTTCGCCGAGTCTTACAATCCGGGAAAATGAGTCGATGACGCGAAAGCCGTCTTGGCCGCTCCCCGCAGGCGCCGCCCAGGCGATCAAGAGCCGGCAATTGTTAGTGCCGAGATCAAGCGCGGCATAGGTGTGTTCTGGCCTTTGCCGGTCCGCCGGGGCGTGAACCGAGGTACCGGCGACGGCTTTCGCCGCACCGCGTCTGGGCGGGTCCGCGCCGCGAACGGCACCTTCTCCGGCGGGCGGACTCGCCCCTCGCGCGCAAATCGCGGGATCTCCGGTTCCGGCGCCATCCACTGGTCCCATGTTACACCCCGAAGCCTCCGGCAAACCCCCCTTCAAGCGCGGGCGAGTGTACCAAGCCGAACCCTAAACACCAAACGCCGGGCGCCCCAGAAGCCCCTGCGGGCTGGGGCGGCGCCGTTGACCTCCTAATCGGCCGGTCGCAAGGCATAGGCCGCGTCAGGAGATCGCGCGCGCGACTTCGGCCCGCAACGCCGGCAAAACCTCCTGCTCGAACCAAGGATTGCGTTTGATCCAGCCGCTGTTGCGCCACGAGGGGTGCGGCAGGGCGATGATTTTCGGCCTCTCGCCCGCGAATTCGCGCCCACGGCGAACGATATCGTCAACCTTCAGGACTTTCGGCAATGGCCTTCCGGCTCTTGTGAAATGATAGTCCTGCGCGAAGCGCCCGATCGCGAGAATGCATTCGATTTGAGGCAAAATCGAAAACAATCCATCATGCCAAGTCTCGCGGCATTCGCGCCGCGGCGGCAGATCGCCGTTTTTGGCATCGTGGCCCGGAAAACAAAAACCCATCGGCACGATCGCGATCTTCGCCTCATCGTAGAACGCTTCGCGCGAAACGTTCATCCATTGCCGCAGACGATCGCCGGAGGGATCGTTGAAAGGCAGCCCGCTGACATGCACTTTGATGCCTGGCGCCTGGCTGGCGACGAGCAGCCGTGCGGTCGAAGACGGCCGCAAGACGGGACGCGGCTCGTGCGGGAGCGGCGCGCCACGTGGCGTCTCGACGCAGATACGGCAGGCCCTGATTCGCCCGGCCAGCGCCGCGAGCATGGAAATCGAATGTCTGTCAGTCATAGCAATCGCTAGTCCCGCCGGTTCCCTTCCGGGGTGCCGCGCCAGGCCGATTCGCTCAGGTGAGCGGCGACGGTCCGGTTCGCCAGAAAGCCGGCGATTCAAGGCTAATCCCTTGCTTTTCGCAAGCGCCCCGGGCCCGTTAACCTACATTGAGTTCTATCCCTGCCGATTCATGCTCGCCGCCTCTGTGATAAAGCGCCGCGTTTCTGACCGTCAGGCCCAGGCCAGTCTTAATTGCGAACAAATCGAATGATCGCTTGAGCGGCTCATTAATCCTTTTCCGGCATCGTCGCCGCAATCTTTCGCGCGAAGCGAGAATTGAACGGATCTTTCAAAGGATGACCGACGTCACCGCGGAAATTATCGCGCGCGGATGCGCTGGCGATCCGGCCGCCGCGGTACGCGAAGCGCGCGAGAAGCTGACCTCGTCCGCGTCGTGCGAATGTGGCTTCGACGTCGAATTGCTGCGCCTTTTCGCAAAAGGATACAGATCGTCGGGCCCCGCCATGGCGGTGCTCCGCGCCGTGGCCGCCGCGGCCGCCGCCACATGGGTCGCCACAAACGCAGTCCTGATTTGGCTCGCCCTCGATTTCGCGGCGCTCGGCGTGGCTTACCGGCTGGCCGGCAAGTTCCTGGACGCCGAAGTAACCATGCTTGACGCCGGCCGCTGGCGCCGCAAATTCGTCTTCGTCGAAACGCTCCAGGGAATCGCATGGGCGGCTGTCGTTTGGCTCGTAAGCCAGTCCGGTGACCCCGCCGCGCGCAGCTATGCCCTCGTCTTGCTTTTGCTCGTTGCCGCAATGAACGCGACGATCTCCGCCGCGATTCCGTCCGCGGTGGCCGGTGCCTTGACGCCGATGACCCTCGCAACTCTTAGTTTCCTGCGTCCGGCGAGCGTTTCCGATGGAACCTTGCCGTTGATTGCGTTGGCCTGCGGTACGCAGCTCTATTTCATGGTCGTTGCCCGGAGGTTGCATGGGGCGTCGTTCGAGGCGCTGTCGTTTCAAGCCGAAAAGGACGGGCTGATCGCCGAGCTCGAACAAGCCAACGCAAACAGCGATCTGGCGCGTCGCCGCGCCGAGGCGGCAAATCTCGCCAAATCAGGCTTTCTCGCCACGATGAGCCATGAATTGCGCACGCCGCTCAACGCCATTCTTGGGTTCTCCGAAGTCATGAAAGGCGAATTGTTCGGATCGCACGCCGTCGCATCCTACAAGGAATATTCAATCGACATCCATGCGAGCGGGCAGCACCTTTTGATGCTGATCAATGAAATCCTCGATCTCTCCAGGATAGAGGCCGGACGTTTCGACCTCAAGGAAGAAGCGGTCGCTCTCCCTCATCTTGTCGAGGATTGCCGGCATCTTCTAGGGCTGCGCGCGAAAAAACGGCAGATCACCATCGAAAAGGCCGTCGAGCCGGATTTGCCGCGGATTTGGGCCGACGAACGCGCTATTCGCCAAGTAATATTGAACCTTCTGTCGAACGCAATCAAGTTCACTCCGCAAGGCGGAACGATCAAGATCAGGATCGGCTGGACCGCGAGCGGCGGCCAATATGTGGCTGTGCGCGACAGCGGTCCCGGAATTCCGGAAGACGAGATCGCTATTGTTATGTCCTCGTTCGGCCGTGGCACGCTCGCGCAAAAAAACGCCGAGGAAGGCTCCGGCCTCGGTTTACCGATCGTGAAGGGCCTTATCGAACTCCATGGCGGATCTTTCACCCTGAAATCCAAGCTTCGCGAAGGCACCGAGGTCATTGTGGTCTTCCCGGTCGAACGGGTAATCGACGCAGTGCCCGCGGTGGCGGAGGAAAATGCCGGGTCCAGGAACCGAAGCTGGCTCCGGCGCGAACCGGCGATATAAGCGGAGAAGGAGCTAACCTTTCTCCGCCATTTCGATTTCTTCGGCGCTGAAACCATAGAGCCCGTAGACGAGCGCTCTCATTGCTCTTTCTTGCCGAGCGATTCGGCGTCCAGAGAGGCCAATTCACGTTCGAGGGCCATGATTTGCAAGATTACCGGGGAGCCATCGTTCGTGGCCAGTTTACGGAGTCCGTCGCAGAGTTTTTTGCCGGTTCCGTGATTGAAAAGGTCGCCGCCAGCAGCTTCCATTGGGCGACAATGAAAGTACTTCGGCCTCGGTGACGATCCCCCAAGTGGGGAGGACCGGCTCGGACCCGATCATGCCGCGCCGGGCAAAGCTCAAATAGTCGAGACATTGGCATCCCGGGGACCGGGTGTTTCCTCTCATCGGCATCAGGGCGCCGCGGATACCCTTTAGCTCGGAGAGCGCCTGCGGACTTTGGCTCAATGCTGTACTGAAGTAGCCGATAGCAAGATCGGCTTCGCCACTGCCACCGTTCGCACCTGCACCGGGGATAGCGAACCTCGGATAAAGAGAGAACCCAGTCTCGGAACCCCGCTGGCCGGTCTGGACGTAGCCCCATGTCTCGCGGAAGAATACGTCGATGAACGCGGATTCTGCCGAAGTCTCGTTCAAATCCGTGCGCTTGGCCCATAAGGCGAGGCGAACATCCAGGGCTTTTTCGTTGTCGGAATCCTGCCAGACGCGGTATTCCAAATCCCAATGGGACCGCAGAAAGCTCTTCGAGACGAAGGCATCGTGCAGGTCGCTCATTGGGGATTCCGCTACCTTGCGCGGGTCTATCGAAGTCTAAAATTCGACTCTGCGCTTACGACTCAGCCAATCATTAATGGATAATGAAGGACTCTTTCGATGAAATCGATGCCCAACATTTTGAAATGGTTGCTCGCCGCGGTACTTTTTGGCTTTGCCGCCACTTCACCCGCCGCCGCGCTGGAACCGGCGACGGCGGAAACGGCAATAGGTCCGGCGGCAAAGGCCGGGCAACAAAATGTGGAGGCCGGGCATGCGCAAGCGCCAACGGCGGTTGCTCCCAATTCCCTGCCCGCCGCCGCGACGACCTCCCATACGATCGAGCTTCCCGGACGCAGCCTGCGCTTCAAGGCGACTGCCGGGCCGATCCGCTTGAGCGACGCCGAGAGCCTCGCCCCCTTGGCCGATATCGCCACCACCGCCTTCATTCTTGAGGGCGCCGATTCCGCCAAGCGCCCGGTCACATTCGCGATCAACGGCGGGCCCGGCGCCGCCTCCGCGTGGCTCGATCTAGGCGCCATGGGACCTTGGCGGCTGCCTCTCGATCGTGCATCGCCTTCACCGTCGGCGCCTCCGGCGACGATCGACAATGCCGATACCTGGCTCGATTTCACCGATCTCGTTTTCATCGATCCGCCCGGAACAGGCTACAGCCGCAATTTGGCAAAGGGAGATGAAACACGCCGCCACTTTTATTCGGTCAATGGCGACATAGAGGCGCTGGCGGTCACGATTCGGAAGTGGCTCACCGCCAACAAAAGGCTCGATAGTCCCAAATTCATCGTTGGCGAGAGCTATGGCGGCTTTCGCGCGCCAAAACTCGCGCGGCGGCTGCAGGACGGGGAAGGAATCGGCGTCGCAGGCCTTGTGTTGATTTCGCCGGTGCTCGATTTCGGCTGGTTCGACGGCGCCAATAATCCACTTACTTTCGCAACGCGGCTGCCTTCACAGACGGCCGTCGCGCGGGGGTTAGCGGGGCCCGAGGGGCGCGCGGCCCTCGCCGATGTGGAAGCCTATGCGGCGGGCCCCTACCTCGCCGATCTCCTGCGCGGCGAGCGCGATTCCCAGGCGCTTTCGCGCATTGCTGAAAAAGTCGCGAGTTTCACCGGCCTCGATCCAGCGCTCGTCCGCAAGCTCGGCGGGCGCATCGACACGGCGACATTCGCACGCGAAAAGGATCGTGCGAGCGCCAAGGTCACGAGCATTTACGACGCTCGCGCCGGCGGTTTCGATCCTTCCCCTCATGCCGCCGCGAGCGATTATTCCGATCCCGTTCTCGACGCGATCAAGACCCCGCTCGCGAGCGCAATGGCGGATCTCACCGGCAATCGTCTCGGCTGGACGGTCGAAGCACGTTATGAGATCCTTAACGAAAACGTCAACCGCGCCTGGGACTGGGGCAGCGGCCGCGACCGCGCGGAGGCGCTTTCCGATCTGAAGCGCGTGATGGCCCTCGATCCTTCCTTGCGCGTGCTCGTTGCGCATGGCCTGACCGATCAAGTCACCCCCTATTTCGCTTCGAAAGTTCTGATCGACCAAGTACCCCCGATGGGCGATCCGGACCGCCTGCGCCTCAAGGTTTATGGAGGCGGCCACATGCTCTATCTGGACGGCAAATCCCGTGTCGGCTTGCGGGAAGACGCGCGCAAATTGATCGCGGGGAACTAGTGGTCCGAACATCAAATCCTGAGGATATTTTTGCCGCTTATGATGGTGGCGACGGTGGCGCAAGTTCTTTGCGCGGGCGCGGGTCTGGTTCGTCGCGCCGCGTCCGGGCGGACCGCGGCCGCCAAGACGCCGGCGGCGACTTCCGGAAACAACGCATGACGTTGCATGCGAGGATCAATGAACCGAAAGGGCGGTTGCTGGGACTGTGAGAGTGTCGGCGCACTTGGAGGGCCTGACCCCTGCTGTGACTGACCTCGTGTCATTGCATTGACCTGTCGGTTTTCCAGGTGCGCCTGACGGTCCGCCGAGACGTGACTTAATAGGAGCTTGAGGGAA
>DASYNQ010000003.1:0-2558 GCA_036008425.1 Methylocella sp.
GTGCCCGCGAGATTGGCGTGACGGAGGACATCGCCGCTGCGATCGACGCCCGGACCCTTGCCGTACCAGAGCGCGAAGACGCCGTCGTGCTTGCCTTCCCCGCGCATCTCGGCCTGTTGCGCCCCCCAAATGGCGGTCGCGGCGAGATCCTCGTTGAGGCCCGGCTGAAACAGGACGCCGGCGGCATCAAGCGGTCGCCTGGCGCGCAAGAAATTAAGGTCGAGACCACCGAGCGGCGAGCCGCGATAGCCTGAGATGAATCCGGCCGTGGCAAGTCCATTGCGCCGGTCGAGTTCCTTCTGCATGAGGAGGAGCCTGACGATCGCCTGCGGACCGGAGACAAAGATCCGCCGCTTTGTCAGATCGTATTTGTCGTCGAGCGAAGTGGAGTTCAGGTCCTGGGGGAGGTCGACCGGACCTTTCACCGCGTCCGTCATCGCTTGCGTCTCCTGCCGGACGCTTCCGCCCAGCGATGCGGCATTCGCCACCGCAAGTCTGCGAATATAGGCGGGTTGGGCCTGTTTTCCAAGGTTTGACTGGCTTTTCCACTAGAGAACGGCTTCATCCGGCCTCATCGCGCAAGCGAAATGAGCCCTTATGCCGGCTCGCGCGCTTTCATCCGCCTGTAGCTATAGGCGTCCGCGCCACCCGCGTCTTCGCCTTGCACCGCGAGCGCAGCGACTTTTAGGACCTTATCATGATGCGGCGAAAGGTGACATACGGGGTCCGCCTCCCGCGCGTCGCCGGTCAGCGCCAGCGCCTGGCAGCGGCAGCCGCCAAAATCGACCGTCTTGCGCGGGCAGGAGCGGCAAGGCTCCCGCATCCAATCCGTCCCCCGGAACGCATTGAAAGCGGGCGAATTTGTCCAGATGTCCTCGATCGAATGATCGCGCACGTTCCAGAAAACCAAATCTGGAATGGTTTCCGCCGCGTGGCAAGGCAGCGCTTTCCCGGAGGGCGTGACATTCAACCCGCGGTTGGCCCACCCGCCCATGCAAGCCTTCGGATAACGGGCGTGATAATCGGGGATCACATGGTCGATGACGATTACCCCGGCATAGGTCTTTTTGAGCGCTTCGACCTCGGCGATTGCCGCTTCCGCCTCGGCCCGCGTAGGCATGAGGGCGGCCCGGTTGAGCATTCCCCAGCCGTAATATTGGGTATGCGCAATTTCGACCCGGCGTGCGCCGAGCGCCACGGCGAGCCTGACCATATCTCCAGCGCGGAAAATATTGGCGCGGTGAATGACGGCGTTCACGGTGAGCGGCAGTCCAGCTTGGGTGATCCATTCCGCGACCGCCCGTTTGCGGGCGAAGGCTCCCTTGTAGCCCGCGATCCGGTCGGCCGATGGCGCGTCGGAATCCTGAATCGAAAGCTGCGCGTGGTCGAGCCCCGCTCTAGCGAGTTCCTTGACACGATCCTGCGTGAGGCCGATCCCGGAGGTGATGAGGTTGGTATAAAGTCCCACTTTCGCGCAATGCGCGACGATGTCGGCGAGATCTTGCCGCGCCACGGGTTCGCCGCCAGAAAGATGCGCATGCAGAACGCCAAGCCTTGCGGCTTCTGAAAAGACGCGGATCCAATCAGCGGTCGAAAGTTCTTCTCCGCGCGGATCGAGCGCGAGCGGATTGGAACAATAGGGACAGCCGAGAGGGCAGCGATGCGTCAGCTCGGCGAGAAGCGCGACAGGGGCGGCAAGTTTCCCTGGCAAGGCGGTCATAAATCCACCATTCGCTTGACCGCGAGCTCTTCCAGCAACGCTCGCACGTCCGTCTCGACCCTTGCGCGGTCGGCGGAAAATTGGGCAGCGAGATCATCGACGATCGCCGCGAAGGTCGCGGTTCCGTCGCAGCGTTTCAAAATCTCGACCGCGATGGCATCGGCCTTGATCACGCGTTCGGGCGCAAGCAGCAGCCATTCGCCCCGCGTCTCGTCGTATTTCAATCTCACGCCGCGCGGCAGGCGCGGTTTCCACACGATGTCTGGGTGGCTTGTTCCCGTCATGCAGCTTGGCCATGGGTGGCCTCGGATCCCGTTATCCAGGCTCCAGGCGGGACGGCGCGATCGACATAAGCGCTCCAAAGCGCATCGAGCTGCGCCCAAAGCACCGCGCATTTGAATTCGAGGGCAGCGAGGACGGCATCCTGCTCCGCGTGCGTCACGGCGTTTTGCTTCACGTAATCGAGGGCAAATTCGCTGTCGCGCTTGGCTTGCACAGGGCGCTGCGTAAAATATGCGAGCGTTTCCTTGCTGACGAAATCATAATGGGCAAGCATGCCCGCGACCCGCTCGTTGATGATGGCAGGCGAAAACAATTCCGTGAGAGACGAGGCGATCGCCTCAAGCAGGCTCCGCGCGCGGCAGAATTCGACATAGGCCTCGACGGCGAAACGCGTGCCCGGCAATATGCCTTGCGTCGAGGTCACATAATCGCGCGAAAAGCCCAGGCTATCGGTGAGCTTCAGCCAGCGCTCGATGCCGCCGTCGCCGTCTTCGCGGCCGTCATGATCCTCGATGCGCTTGCGCCAGTGCCGGCGGTCCCGGACATCTGACATCCG
>DASYNQ010000004.1:0-6768 GCA_036008425.1 Methylocella sp.
AGCCTCGATCATGCCTTGTGGTTTCACCGGCCGTTTCGCGCCGACGATTGGCTTCTCTACGCGCAAGACAGCCCAAACTCCTGCGGCGCCCGCGGTTTGGCGCGCGGGCTCCTTTTCTCCCATGACGGCCGCCTCGTTGCCTCGGTGGTCCAGGAAGGCCTTATCCGCCCGACGCCGGCCGGCCGGGGAGTTTTGTTTTGAGCGGTGGAGTGACGCGCTTCTTCCCAAGTAATACAGCGCTCAACTTGTTATCTGGCGATCACAAATCCGTGACCGGCATAGGCCGCGCACAAACCAATTTTCGGCCGCCGCCCCAGCTCGAGTTTTAGCAGATACCTAATTCCTATGGCGTTCAGACGCTCGCGCGGCCTTACCTTTGCCCGGACCAAACCCCATGGCACTTTAATTTCACGGCGGCAAAGTTTGAGCGAATTGGCAAGTGGCTCGCAGCTTGCTAAGAATAACTCAAGCATGGCCGATGTCCCGCGCCCGGCTCTACGGCGATGAGCCGGTTCGCACGCAGTTTCCGAGGTCCCCAGGTAGAGAAAGCAGGAAAAGCAACATGAAAATAGTTACTGCGATCATTAAGCCGTTCAAGCTGGACGAGGTCCGTGACGCGCTGACAGCGCTTGGCGCGCACGGAATGACGGTAACCGAAGTCAAGGGTTACGGCCGCCAAAAGGGCCACACGGAAATCTACCGTGGGGCGGAATATGCGGTCAGCTTTCTTCCCAAGTTGAAGGTCGAGGTCGCCGTGCCTGGCGATCTCGTAAATCAAACGATCGATGCCATTACAACGGCGGCCCGAACCGGCGAGATTGGCGACGGCAAGATTTTCGTCACCTCCCTCGATCAAGCGGTCCGGATCCGCACCGGAGAACGCGATCAAGAAGCCATCTAACGTTCCCTTCCCTCCATTTTCGAAGTTTCGCAGGAGTCGGACATGAACCTTAATTTGCTATCGAGGGTCGCTCCCCGAGCGATCGGCTTAGGGCTCTTTCTGGCCGCGGGCGCGGCCGGGCTGGCCTTCGCGGATACCGCTGCCCCCACGCCAAATAAAGGCGATACCGCCTGGATGCTGACCTCGTCGGCGCTCGTCCTGATGATGTCGATCCCGGGCCTCGCGCTTTTCTACGCCGGTATGGCGCGTCCGAAAAACGCGGCCTCGCTGGCCGCCCAGGTTTTCGCGATCGTCGCGATGGTTGGGATCGTTTGGTGCCTTTACGGCTATTCGCTCGCTTTTACCGAAGGCAGCCACGCATTGGTGCCAGGCGCCGCCAGCGACAGCCCCTGGCTTGGCTTTCTGCACGGCTACGAATGGAACAATCTCGTCGGAGGATTCAAAAGCGCCTTTCTTAAAGGAATGACGCCGGATTCGACCGCGGCGACCTTTTCCAACGGCGTCGTCATTCCCGAATACGCCTATATGGTGTTTCAGATGACCTTCGCCATGATTACCCCCGCCTTGATTGTTGGCTCCTTCGCCGAACGCATGAAATTCTCGGCGGTCTTTGTTTTTATCCTGCTTTGGGTGACCTTCGTTTATTTCCCCATCGCGCATGGCGTTTGGTACTGGGCGGGTCCGGACGCGATCGGCGACGCCGCGAAGGCCCTTGCCGACGCCCCCGACGATGCCGCCAAGGCGGCCGCGCAGGCGAACCTCGACGCGGTTCTCAACAATGCCGGAAATTTTAACAGAATGGGAGCGCTCGATTTCGCCGGCGGCACCGTGGTCCATATCAACGCGGGCATTGCGGGTTTGGTTGGTTGCTTGATGATCGGCAAGCGGATCGGCTATCCGGGTGATATCGAGCCGCCACATTCGGTCATCATGTCAATGATCGGCTCCTCGCTTCTCTGGGTCGGCTGGTTCGGCTTCAATGCTGGTTCGAACCTCGAGGCAACTGGAATGGCTTCGCTCGCTTTCGTGAACACCATGGTGGCGACCGCGGCCGCGACGCTTGGCTGGATGTTCACGGAATGGATGTTGAAGGGCAAGCCTTCGCTGCTTGGCATGGTCTCGGGCGCGGTCGCGGGCCTCGTCGCGGTGACGCCGGCATCCGGCTTTGCCGGGCCGATGGGATCGATCGTACTTGGTTTGATCGCCGGATCGGTTTGCTACATCTTTTGCGCGTTTGTGAAGCCGAAAGTGGGTTACGATGATTCCCTCGACGTGTTCGGCGTGCATTGCATCGGCGGCATCATCGGGGCGATCGGCACCGGCATTCTGGTCGCGCCCTACCTCGGCGGCGTGGGCTTGGTCGACTACGCGATCAAACCTGGCTTTGCGTCGCCCGCGGATTACGACATGAAAACGCAGGTGCTGATCCAGGCGAAGAACGTGCTTTTCACGCTTTGCTGGTCGGGTTTCGGCTCGTTGATCCTCTATAAGTTCGTCGACCTGACCATCGGCCTCAGGGCTACCAAGCCGGCCGAGCTCGAAGGCCTCGACATTACCGATCACGGCGAGCGGGCCTATAATCTGTGACGATCGCCCGGCCTGCCCGGCGCTTAGCTCGAAGCGCGGGACAAGCCGGCTAAAATGACGAAAATGCAATGGAAACCATGGGCCGCCTGGAACGGCCCATGGTTGCGGTCCGCTTGGCGCGCGGCGCGCCTTATTCGTCCTCGCCGAAGCGGTTGGCTACGAGCGCCGCGATCGCCTCCATGGCCTCTGCCGCCTGGGCGCCGGCCGTAGTAACGGTGATGGTCATTCCCGGCCCGGCGCCCAGGGTCAAAATGCCCATGATCGAGGCCCCGCCAACGGTTTCCCCGCAACGGCTGAGCGTGACAGTGACATCGAACCCATCGATACATTGCACGAGTTTCGCCGTCGCGCGCGCGTGGAGCCCCTTGCGATTGACGATTTCAAGGGTGCGTACAAGGGCATCCCCGGGTGGTTCGAAATCCCGACAATCATCGCCGGACTCAAATGGGATGGCATGGTCCTCGATCATTTACCGCTCAATACCCGGCTCGCGACATAGATATATTTGCGGCCCGCATCCTGGGCCTGGATCACCGCCTGGTCTAAACTGCAGCTATCGCGTACCGAGGCGAGTTTAATTAGCATCGGCAGATTGACCCCCGCGATGACTTCGATATTAGAGCTATCCATAATCGAAATCGCGAGATTAGAGGGAGTGCCGCCAAACATATCGGTGAGCACGACCACGCCCGCGCCGCTGTCGACTTTGGCAGCGGCGGAAACAATATCCTGGCGCCGCTGTTCGATATCATCGTCCGCCCCGATGGTAACCGATT
Organism: Methylocella sp.; assembly: GCA_036008425.1. Taxonomy (GTDB): domain Bacteria; phylum Pseudomonadota; class Alphaproteobacteria; order Rhizobiales; family Beijerinckiaceae; genus Methylocapsa. The sequence goes on from DASYNQ010000004.1 coordinate 3,265, forward strand.
CGATTTGCTTTTGCGGACCGACCACATGTTCCAACGCGGCGCGAAATTCCGATGCGAGGCGGCCATGGGTCACGAGGACGATTCCAATCATCGAACGTACCTGTTCATCAGGAACTTCGTGGCTGATGGGCACGGCGCGAGGGGTTCGTCAAGACAAGAACCACCCAAGGACTTAAGGAGAAACACGCCGCCGGCATTTTGTGCGACGCAATAAAATTGGCAAGTAAAATGACGTGAAGCTCGCCCGGAAAGGGCGGCTCGAATCCAAAGGCCTGGCGCGTTCGAGGAAAGGCGGCACTGCATTGGCAAGACCTACAGAAGCTTTCGTCGCACGCGCGGATCGGCCAATACCGCGAGGGCAAGCCCGGTAGCCGCGGCATCTTGCCGCACGCGGACGAACGGCAATGTGACGCCCGCAAGCTCGATGTGATCGTGGTCTGGCTTCGGATACCGCGGGAGTGCTTCATCCTCGCCGGCAAACTCGATCACAAGGCGGACAACGGCCGCGGGCAAAAACGGAATTTCGAAGATGCCCTGGCCGCGCCGTTCGATCTTTCCGAGGATCATTGGATGGCCATAGGCGATCAGGCGGTCGCCTCGGGATTCAATGCCGATGCGGTCATCGCCCACGAGCCTTGCGAAAAGGCCCGCGTCTTCGGCGGTCGTGATCAAGGCGAATGCTAAGCTGCTTTTGCCGGCGCCGGACGGCCCGCGAATGAGCACGCCGGCTTCCGCGATCACGACGGCGCTGGCATGGAGTTGGGATTTTTCCGCATTCGCGGCCGGTCGATCCCGTTTCGTGGACAAGGCTTATCGTGCCTTTGGCAAAAATATCAGAAAGCGCGCGCCGAGCACCGGGGTCAAGCCGTCAGCGCCGGGGGGGCCGATCCGGTTGAGCGCCGAAATGCGTCCGCCGTGGGCCTCGATGATTTGGCGCGAGATGGAAAGCCCAAGGCCTGAGTTTTGCCCGAAACCTTGGCCAGGGCGGTCGGTATAAAACCTCTCGAATATCCGTTCAAAAGCATCGGCCGGAATGCCGGGGCCGTCATCATCGACAATAATCTCGAAACCATCGCGCGTGTGGCCCTGGGCCGTGTGGTCCTTGGTTGGACGCAACAGCACGCGAACGCTGCCGTCAGCGGCCGAAAACGACCTCGCATTGTCGATGAGATTATTGAAAACCTGGCCAAGGCGCGAATCGTGCCCGAGAACCTGGAAAGCCTGCCTGCGGCTATCCTCCAAGGGCCCAGGGGGGGCGACGACGAATTCGACCCGGATCGCGCCGGTATCCTTGACCAGGTTGGCCATAGCGGCAACCGTAGCGAGCAGGCGCTTCAGATCGACGAGACCCACGTCGTCGCGCGCCATCTCGGCATCGAGTCTGGATGCGTCGGATATGTCGCTGATCAGCCTATCGAGGCGGCGAACATCGTGTGCGATTATCGCCAACAGTCGCTGGCGCGATTCCGGGGAGCGGACAACCGGCAGAGTCTCCACCGCGCTGCGTAAGGAGGTGAGTGGGTTTTTCATTTCGTGCGCGACATCGGCGGCGAAACGCTCAATCGCCTCGATGCGATCGTAGAGGGCCTTGGTCATATCGCGGAGGGCGCCGGACAAATGGCCGATCTCGTCCGAGCGGTCGGTGAAATCAGGGATCTCCCAGCGTGCCTTTTTACCTCCCCGCACCCGTTCCGCCGCCCCCGCCAGGCGCCTTATCGGTTCGGCTATGGTTCCGGCGATGAAAAAAGAGACAAGAAACATGATGAGGGAGGAAATAAGAAAGATCCGGACGATGGCCAAGCGTTCCGAGGCAATGATCTTGTCAATGTCGTCGCCTTGCGTCGACAGGAGCAAGGCGCAGCGCACGGCCCGGAAACGTTGGATCGGCACGGCGACCAAAACGATGGTGTCTCCCTGGGCATCGACGCGCGCAATCGATTCCTCGCCGCCGCTCAGCGCCCGCGCAACTTCCGGATAACTCTTGCCATTGCCGACCCCTATATCTCGATAAAGGGGAAGGCTGGCCTGCCCGGTAAGCCTCTTCAAGCCATGGCCGATGCGCGTCCACCGGGAGGCGGACTCTTTTGGCGCGGGCGGCGGCAAGTCATAACGCATGATATTGGAACGGCTCGTCAGCGAGCGCGAATCGAGCAACAAATAACCGTCGCGATCGTAGATTCGCGCCTGCGTTCGTGTTGGCGAAGCGAGCCTGTGAAGAACCGGCCCGATGCGTTCGGGATTGATTGAAAATTCCAGCGACGGCGCGGTTTCGTCGGCAAGCGCGTAGCTCTCGCCCGGAGCGAGCTGAAGCAGCTTTTCCGGATCGATGGCAATCGAGTCGGTTTCGACCGTAGCGGATGCAGCGATTGCCGCGGCGATGATCTTGGCCTGGATCTGCAAGCTCTGCACCTTGGCGTCGATCAAACCTTCGCGGAATTGATTTAGATAAAGGAAGCCAATGAGGAGAGCCGCGAGACCGCCCAAGTTCAAAACCACGATGCGGCGGGTAAGCGGGGACGCAAACCGGGCGCTGGCGGCGCGCGCAAACCCGCGCAGGCGCAGGCCAACACTTCGGCGCATGCGCTTGGCCCGCCACGCCGTGCGGGTCGCTCGTTCGAAGCCCTCGCGTGCTTCGAGACTCATTGTCCCGCGATCCCCCTTTTTGAGCCGTAAAGTGTCATGCCTCAGCCCGAAACGGCGACCGGACCCCGTCCCGATTAACAGGAACACCGGTGCTTTATATCGCATTTATACCGCGCATAATGACGGATCGCCCCGCCACGGTCTTTGGCGAAAAGCTTGAAGCGCCCTAAATTTCTTGCATTGTCGCGATTTATTGCGAAACTGGCCACCCCTTTCACCCCTCATGCTCTGAGCTCCGGTGTCGGTTGCGAGGGATGCGCCCTCGTCCGCCAGTCTAAAGCGATTGACCTAAGGCCGGGCCAAGATCATTCCTTGAAGCGGTAGCCCACGCCATAAAGCGTCTCGATCATTTCGAAATCATCATCGACGACCTTGAATTTCTTGCGCAATCGCTTGATGTGGCTGTCGATCGTGCGGTCGTCGACGTAGACCTGATCGTCATAGGCCGCATCCATCAAGGCATTGCGGCTCTTGACGATTCCGGGTCTTGTCGCGAGCGCCTGGAGGATCAAAAATTCGGTGACCGTCAAGGTCACGGCGTCATTCTTCCAGGTGCAGGCATGGCGCTCCGGGTCCATCTTCAAAAGACCGCGTTCGAGGATTTTCGTCTCGGATTCCTTCTGCGTTCCGGGTTCCTTGGGATTGGCACGACGCAAAATGGCCTTGACACGCTCGACGAGAAGCCGTTGCGAGAAGGGTTTTCGGATAAAATCGTCGGCACCCATTTTGAGCCCGAACAATTCGTCGATCTCCTCATCCTTTGAAGTTAAAAAGATCACCGGCACATCGGATTTCTGGCGAAACTTGCGGAGCAATTCCATGCCGTCCATCCGCGGCATCTTGATATCGAAAATCGCGAGA
>DASYNQ010000005.1:0-3416 GCA_036008425.1 Methylocella sp.
CCTTCTGCCATTGCGTATTTTTCGGCGGCCGCTTGTAGCCGACCGCGGAAGGAGCCTTGCGGTCAGTCATTCTTCGGATCTGCTCACGTCTTCTGAGGCCGATGCTTCCACTCCGCCCTCCGCGCGGTCGGCCTTGAACTCCGCGAAGGTTTTTCCCGACGCATGGCGCGCCTGCCGGCCAGTCATCTTTTCCCAGCGCGCGATCGTCGTATCGACATAAAGCGGGTCGATCTCGACGCCGTAGCCGCGGCGGCCCGTGCGCTCCGCGGCAAGGATCGTCGCGCCGCTGCCGCAAAAGGGATCAATAACGATGTCGTTTTGCTTTGTAACGTCGAGCAGGGCGTCAGAGACGAGCGCGATCGGCTTGACGGTCGGATGCAGCTCAAGAGCCCTCTTGCGGCCCTTGTGCGGAAAGTTATTGGCGCCGGCGTAATTCCAGACGTTGGTGCGATTGCGCCCGAAGCGGCCGAGTTGGACGTTGTTGCGATGCTGCTCCTTGCCGTTGCGGAACACGAAGATGACAGTTGCAAGAAGATCGCTTCAAAGACGCTTACACGCCGCGATGCGCCCTTTTCGACAATATCGATTTGCTCCGCGAACGCCGCATCGATAAGCGCCACCGTTCCTTTGGGTGCGCGTTTATATTGGCGCTTTGCGCTTTGGATTGCCGCATTGCCCTTTTTTCCATTGTGTATTTTTCGGCGGTCGTTTGTAGCCGACCTTGTAATCCCTCTGCCGGAGACTCATGGTGCGAGTCTTCGTTCGGCTTTGATGTCTGCGAATGTCTGCCCGGTGGCGTGCCGCGCCTGCTTTCCGGTCATTCTCTCCCAACGCGCGATTGCAGTGTCCACATAGAGCGGATCGATCTCGATGCCGCAACCGTGCCGGCCGGTGCGCTCGGCGGCAAGTATGGTCGTGCCGCTGCCGCAAAAGGGATCGAGAACGATGTCATTGCGCTTCGTCGAATCCAATATGGCGTCGGAAACCAGTGCAATCGGCTTGGCCGTGGGATGGAGATCAAGAGCACTTGCCTGACCGTTACGCGGAAAGCTGTTGGCGCCGGCGTAATTCCAGACGTTCGTGCGATTGCGCCCGAAGCGGCCGAGCTGAACATTGTTGAGGTGCGCCTCTTTGCCGTTTCTAAACACGAACACAAGTTCATGCCTGGACCGGTAAAGCGAGCCCATGCCGCCATTGCACTTAACCCAAATACACAAGTTGAGCAGATCGAAGCCAGTGGCGCGGCCGGCGGCAAGCATCTCGCCTATGTGGCGCCAATCCATGCAGGCGTAGACGATGGCGCCGTGGGTGGCGTGAGAGCCCGCAAGCTCCAGTGTTTCGTTTAAGAAGCGGGTGAATTCATCCTCGCTCATCTCGCCCGAGGCCATCGCGAACTCGCGATGCTTGATCGCACCGCTGCCGCAGACGTGACCGTCCACCTTGACGTTGTAAGGAGGATCGGTGAACACCGCCGCCGCTTTCGCGGTCCCAAGGAGGGTGTCGTAAGCCATCGCTTCGAGTGCGCTGCCGCAATACAGACGATGATCATCCAAAAGCCAAAGATCGCCAATGTGCGATACCGCAGGTCCAACGGCCGCGTCGAACTCATCTGCGCGATCTGCGTCCTCGGTTATATCCAGGGATTGAATGCGAAAGTCGATTTCCGGAAGCTCGAATCCAATGGCTTCGATGTCAAAATCGAGAGCGAGTTCGGACAGTTCCTTCAGGTGCAAGGCCAACACGCCGTCATCCCACGAGGACCTGTCCGTAAGCTTGTTGTCGGCCAGCATATAAGCCCTTGCTTGATCCTCGGTCAGATGTTCAAGGCATATGACCGGGACTTGCGTGCAGCCGGTGAGCTTGGCCGCCTCAAAGCGGCCGTGGCCGGCGATGATCTGTTTCTTCTTATTGATCAAAATGGGCGCATTGAATCCGAACGCTTCGATGCTTCTGGCGATGGCTCGAATCTGTCGCCGATTATGTTTACGCGGATTGCGCGGGTCGGGGTTCAGATCGGTGGTCGTGAGAAACGTGAGTTGACTCTGCGGGGGTGGCGCTTTGCCGCCATGAGTCCTTTGCTTCTTGAGCCCATTTTCCGACTCGAAATGCGGATCGCTTGACCCAGCCATCGCGGCCTCCTGCAATGCCGGCCCTCGCCGACAAATAAGATGCTGCGATCCTGCATGAAATCTTTCGCAAAAAAAACGGACATAAATAGGCGATTTTTGAGCGGGATTATTTGCCGGCAAGGACCATGGGGCCTATCCGCTATGCGCAGCCTCGACCAGGTGGCGCCGACATTCCCTGCGCACAGCTGCCACGGACGGTTCCTGCACCTTCCTGAAATAATAGCACCAGCTGTTTAGCGGCTCTCTCCCCCAGCCTTTAGTTTCGCCGCCGGAAGCGCGCCAGAGGGCATGCGCCGCACCCGCGGCCTCCTGATTTTTCGGAAGTGGGTCACCACCATGGAAATACGCCCACGTTTCTGCGATCAACGCCGCGCAATATTCCTTTGCGGAAATCGCATCGGGCAACTTTGCTTTTGTACGACCCGGCCTCGTCTTACCGTCTTTCCTCGAGAGTGCTGACGATGCCATGGCGCCTTCCGCACGTACGGCAAGGTCCTGCAACATGTGTCCGAACATACCGCTGTTTTCGATCCGGTCTCGCGGGGTGCTGTCTAGAAATTCCCTTGTCGCCGTATCACTTAGTGCACGTTGAAGCAGTAACGCAGCATCCCGAACCTTTCTAAGCCGCTTCTTCATTTCTGACTTCTTGGGCTGCTTATCCTCGATGCAGCGCTTTGGTTGAGCGCCACGAAGAGGCAGCCTCGCTGATCTCATAGAAAGTAGCAAAGAACATGTCTTTTATTGAATAGGTTTTTGCAATGTTAATACAAGTCGCACACGCCTAACGGCGGTGTCACGAAGCGCCAGGCTTCAAAGACGCTTCAAAAAAGGAAACCAAAAATGAAGACCAATTACTTCTCTAGAAAATTGATTCTCTCCCTCGCGGCCTCAATAACTCTCGCTGCATCCCCAGCACTCGCGCATCCATGGCATGGCGGCCATCATGGCTGGCACGGCCATCGGATACGGCTGGGGACCGGCTGTTGGCCTTGGTATCGCCGGCGCACTAATCGGTGGCGCACTCGCCTATCCCTCCTACGCCCAGCCCGAGTGTTGGGCGCAATACGATCAATGGGGACAGGCATATCGGGTTTGCCGATAGACGACTGACCTTCGAAGGCCGGCGCAAGCGATAGCAATCAATCAATCCTTTCGTCAGCCATCCCGTGACGCCTACTCTGAAGCGCGAGCGCGAACCTACACCCGGTGTGCGACTCGCCGAAAAGAACTCGGCCGTCCTGGAGTCCGGGTCAAGGTGCTAGGACCCGTTCCGGAGGCAGCCACAAG
>DASYNQ010000006.1:0-4849 GCA_036008425.1 Methylocella sp.
GTTGCCGGATTTTCCGGGCGTTGTCACCGCTCGAAAATCCCCTATTCTTGGCCAACGTGACAATGCCTCAATAGCAGCTATCCTGCTGCAACGATCGGCTTTTCTACCTCCGCGACCTGAAGTTCATGCTCGCTCGCGACGCGTTCATGGACTTCACCTGCACTTTTGACGCGATATTGCAATTCCGCGCCCAGTGGCGGCAAAAGCTTCGTGACGGTGAAGACTCCAGTCCGCTTCAGGTATGTGACTACTCGCTCACCGAAGCTTACTTGTTGTCCAACTGAGTAGATGTGTCTGGTCATGAATTTGTCCTGTCGGATGGGTGAGGCAAAGCGTGCGAGGCGGGTCGCCTCCCACTAAGCTCTGCTAATTCGATCTTTTCACAGCGCCGCATCGAGTTCCGCAGGGCTGACCGAGAGCACCTCGGTGCGGCCTTGCGGACGAGACATGGATGGCAAATGCAGAAGTGTTGCGACGCGTCGGTATGCCAGCCTCGACAGGCTCTCGATTAGCTCTTCATCCGTATCGAGAAGATAGTCACCGGCCGGTTGGATATCGTCGAGATCTCGGAGTTTGAACGGCTGCGAGAACGAAATGGTCGTGCGGGTTGTGCGGACGGTCATCGGCTTCCTTCCATTCGCCGGAAAACCCATGAATGTGGCGAACGTACAAAGCCGCTGGAACTAAGATCAGACTCCAGATTATCGGGCAAAAAATTCTCGAGCCCAGAAGCAGGAGATCTGCTGTCCATTGGTCACGACGACGACGAACCTTGTCACAGGTCCCAAAAACAACGGCCACGACCGAAGGAGCACGCGTACATCCGGCGTTACTACCACGTATCGCGACCGTATAAGGCAACGGTCCCCTGAAGGCATCGACGTTGCCGTAGTTAACATGGGATCCCCGAAACCAATTAGCAAGGGCCACGGCGAGCGGCACACCGTCACTCTCGTTGCTTGACTGTGTTGAGGTGCAGCGCGCAAAGTGCGTTGCCCCTCCATAGATCTCTCTTTAGAGGACGACCTTGGGCAGCTTCTTCGCGTTGGCAAAACGCTCTACTCTTAAGGTTGCGCCGCACGATGTTGGATGGCTTAGCCTGCGATACCTTGTCCGGCCTTGCGTGCTTTCAAGCTTTTTCCGGTTAACTTCGCACGGCATATCAAAAATTTTGATAGTTTGTGGAAGTCGCATTTAAATTCTAAGTTCACGCCGCAGGGGTTGTAATATATATTTTTTATATAACGCCGTACTGTGTGGTTGGCTAGCAGGACGCGAGGATAAGGCTCCCGGTTTTAGACTGCCACGCCGGTATCGCCCCGCGGGGCTTTCAGGACATTGCGAAGAAATTCCCCGCCCAGCGCAATCCCCGCATCATCGATCGCATGGCCAAGGCCCGGCCTCGCCACTGCCGTCACGGGCACGCCCACCGCTTCGAGCGTGGCCTTCGTATTCGCCATCGACTGGAAAAGAACTACATCGTCGGCCACACCGTGAACAAGGAGAACCGGCGGTTTGCTCCGGATGTCGCTTTGCAACTCCTCGGCACCCGGCGGGGCTCCGGAAAAAGCAACGATGCCGGCAATTTGCGTTTGCCGCCGCAATCCGGCGTAGAGCGCCGTCGCGGCGCCTTGCGAAAACCCGGCGAGTGCCAGGCGGGCGTCGCCGAGCTGGAGGCTGGCCAGCAGTTCATCGAAAAAGCGATCGAGAATCGCGCCAGCTTCCCTCAAGCCGGCGAGCATCTTTTCCGGCGCGCGATCTTCGAGACTGAACCATTGCCGGGCCTCCGGCGCATGATCGCTTGGAAATGGTGCGTTCGGCGCGATGAACTCCGCTTTAGGCAAAATCTTCCGCCAAGCGCGGGCAAGTGAGACGAGGTCGTTGCCGTTGGCGGCGACCCCATGCAGGAGAATCACCAGATAAACCGCCTTGCCGCCGGAAAGCGGCGCGAACCCCGGCCCGTCGAGTTGCATCGGCATCGGTCTTTCCGCACCCATCGGCTTTGAAGCTAGCGATATGAGGGAACCGAGTCAGCTTCGCTTCTTACCAAATAGCAGGCCCGCTGGCCGTTGCGCCAGCGAGCCCGGTGAGCCAGAGCGGCTGCCTCTCGTTTAGAACGGATAGTAGCGAAGGCTGGTGAAGAAGGTGTGTTCATTCCGCTCGGGCGTGCCCCCGATACCATTGAAGCCGAATTTCTGGGTGAAGGAATATTGCAAACCGCCCGCGAGCTTGCCAAAGGGACCCTTATAGATAGTGTCCCAGAAACCGCCCGTGATTTGCCGGACCAATTTGGTGTTGCCGGTGCAGGCGCTGGCGCCGGTGCCGGTCCCGAAGAATTCGATATTGCAACCGGTGTTTACGAAAGCCGGATTGCCCCAGCCGAAAGCGCTGTGTGCGGGGCCGGGGCTCGAGAACCCGAACTTGTTACCCTGAACCTCTTCGCCGGCATAGGTGTAAAAGTCTAGCCCCGGGATAGCGTGCCAGGTCAATCCGGCGAGCAGCATGGTTTCCTGGATCGGCGCGAGGCTGCCATCCGAGTTGAAGGTGACGTCGGGTAGCTGGGAGGCGCCATAGCGGCCGATACCGCGCCCGGTCATGCCGGAGAATTGCACCTCTAGCACCTTTGGAACAATCGGCACGAGGATCGAGCCGCCGGCGCCGCCGCCCGCAACCTCTAAATTGTGGTTGGGAATGCTTCCGAAAGGAAAAGCGGCAGTGCCGACGGGAAAGATCACCCTGTCATGAAAGTCGCGGAAAATGCCGAAACCTTCCACATGAATGGTTCGGTCGCCGATAACCGGATCCCAGGCGACCTTGCCGATGATATCCGGCATCTGATTGAGGGATAGCGCGTTGGAGTTATTGAACAGCGATCCGCCAACTACGCTGGTCTGGGGGAACGTGGCGCCGGCGGCTCCGACTGTGCTGATGATGGCCCCGCTGTCGATAAGCGTAGGAGTGGTGCCGCCGAAAGTCGTCTGCGGATTTTCGGCCGAGAGGGCGAACCACAAGGTTTGATCGAAGTCCTTGGTGACCCGGATCTGCGGCTGACGTGCCCAGGTAAAGCCGGGGACATACTGGTCGTCGATGACCAGAGGAGTGTCTTCCGTCCGCGGCACGATGCCCACGAGATTCATGGTCGCCAAGGTCCAGGCCTGACCGGCGAGGAGATGGGCGCCAAAGTCGTCTTGATCCACGGTCATGTAGATCTGGCGGATACGCGGATTGAACGAGTTGCTCTCGTTGGAGTTGCCGGTCTGCGCGTCGCCAAGGAAATCAAACTCGCCCCAACCGGATAAATGCGTCGCGGGGTCCACGTCGCCCATAGTGAGAAACGAAAGCCGGCTTCGGCGGGCGGAGAAGCGGAACTCGGCCGTATGGCTACTGGGAACATTGGCAAACGGAATGTTTCCAAAGGGCGTCGCGATATCGGCGCCGATGAAGGCGCTGCGGGTCACGCTTGCCAGCTCCAGGAAGCCTCCGGGCGTGATGGACATCCCGCCAAGGTAAAGACTGGTAGCGCCAACATAAGGATACCCCTTGATTTTCGCCAGTCTCTCGGCGAGGGTGTTGCCGATTGGGGGCTGCGGGGGAAGGCCGATACCGATAGGGTAGGCATATGGTGCAGGCGGCGGTCCAGGCTGCGCCGCCGCGTGCCGGATCTGGGCCTGAGTCTCCTTCTCCTTGCGGCTCTGCTCGGCGACGCGCTGCTCGAGGTGCTTGAGGCGTTCCTTGAGGATGCGAATCTCGGCGGCCGTGTCGTCGGCCCTCGCCGCGCCGGCCTGGAAACTCATGAGAGCCCCCAATGCAGCCGCGGCGATGACCGGTTTATGGTGGCGCTTGCCGCCAAGTTTATTACCGCTGATTTTCATCACCCTCTCCCCTGCGAAGCCGCTGCGGATGAGGGCGTTGGTAGCAAGCGAAGGTGACGCTTTGGCGTCCCCGGAATGACAGTCCGATGAATGCTATTATGTCAATTGCTCGGCAACTTATTGAAAAGACAAGCTCTTTTTCAGATTCAGCGCTCCGGCGATTGGGCCGAGCGGAGCAGATTGTGGCGACGGGTGGCAAATTTGTCACGCCGGATTCCGGCCCGCTTACCGGATGTGCCCAGGAAAGTGTTGGGCGAATTTCCGAAGGGAAAAACCCGGCGCTTTCGCGCCGGACGGAGGAAATTCAGACGCTGGATCATGCTCCGAGCGGTTTAAACTCGCGTAAATTTGCCATGCTTCAGCTTATCGATCCGCCGCGGACAGTTGTCGCATCCGGGAAAGCCTAGAAGGCGCGCTGGATGCGCAAGCGGCCTTCATATTGGTTATTGTTGGACTGGAATGCAGGCAAGCCCGTTGCGGTGAGAGTCTTATCTGGAGCGAGGCCAACCGGGCGCGTCTCATTCAAATGCACATACATGAACTCGGCGCCGATATCGAAGCCCCTGAGCGGAGTCCAAACGAGGTTGGTGCCGATCCGCGCTTCCTTGAGGTTTGAGACGCCGACCGCGCCGCCGAAGCCGGCCAGCGCATGGGCCGGATAGTGGACCTCGAGATAGGAGCCATAAATCGCCGAACTCAGGATCGGGAGCCAATAATGCTTGTAGGCGCCGGTGATGTCCCAGCCCCATTGCTGTTCGCAGGCGCCGCTGCCGGTGAAAACGCAGTCGGAATTGATCTGCGGGTTCCAGCCGTCGCCGTAATCGAGCGGGGTATCGCCGGAGCCGGGATACCGGTTCTGATTGACCGACCCATAGCTGTACTCAAGATTATTGCCGGCGATATAGCTGAAAGCGCCTTTTTCATAAGCGGCCTGCAACCATAGCTTGTCGCCGGGCGAGAGATAGTCGGCGTTCAAC
>DASYNQ010000007.1:0-5267 GCA_036008425.1 Methylocella sp.
ATCGCGCGGAGATCGCCGCCGCGCTCCAAAAGATGGGTGGCGAAGGAATGGCGCAGCGCATGCGGCGTCGCGCCGTCGGGAAGCCCGAGCGCACCGCGTAAACGCGCGACCGCGAGCTGGATGATGCGTGGGCCAAGCGGCTCGCCCTTGGCACCGATGAATAGTGGCTTTTGGGGCGCGAGCGTATAAGGGCAAAGCGCAATGTAAGCTTCGATGGCTTGGCCGATCGGCGCGATGATGGGCACGCCGCGTGTCTTTTGGCCCTTGCCGGTGACCGTCAGAACGTCGCGCGCGCCAACCGGCGCCTCGGAGCGCTTGATCGCCAAGGCTTCGGAAATGCGCAAGCCCGCGCCATAAAGCAGGCTCAAAACGGCGGCATCGCGCGCGATGATCCATTGCGGCCGGTTTTCTCCGGCTCGTGCGTCCACGCGAACCATTTGGCGCGCCGCAGCGATGCTCAATGGCTTTGGCAGGCCGCGCTTGATCCTTGGCGGGCGCAGCGCCGCGAAGGCGAGCGCCTTGCCCTTGCCATTGCGTTCAAGATAGCGCGCGAACGAGCGCAGGCCCGCGAGCTGGCGCAGAAGCGACCGGCTGCCCGCGCCCAGCCCCCGCCGCGCCGCCAAGAACGCGCGCAGATCCGCCGGCGCGAGGCCCGCGAATGTGGCAAGCGAGGGAGGCTCGCCGAAATGCGCCGCCGCGAAGTGCAAGAATTGCCGCAGATCGCGCGCGTATGAGGTGGCTGTATGCGGCGAAACGCGGCGCTCGCCCGCAAGATGGACGAGCCAGTCTCGCGTCTGCGCCGCAAGTTCAGGATCGGCGGGCGAAACCTCTAGCAGGGTGCTCGCCGCCCCCATGGTCCGAGGGATGGTCATGCTTGATCATAGCACGCCTGCGCCCTAACAATTCGCTGCATTATCGTACGGCCCGGACCGCCGGCCACAAAGAAGAGGAGGACGCCCCGATGCGGTTACGCGCCGATTTTTGGGTGGAAGCCTATCTCAGACGCTGCACCCATGAAGGCGCCTTTGCCGTGCTGCGCCGCCGGGGTGCTCCGGAAGCCGGCGCGATTTTTGTCAAGATCGACAGGCTCGACGGTTTCTCCGCTTTGTTCGGACCGGCGCCGCAGAGCGAAGTGAAGGATGGCCAAGAGCGGCTTTTCGCGAGGCTCCATCGCGCCCCCTGGATAGATCCGGCCGAAGCCGAACAAAAACTCGCCCGCCAAATCAGTTTCGATCCAGATGTTTGGATCGTCGAGACCGAGGACCGACAGGGCCGCTGTTTTCTCGATGTCGCCGGGTGATTTGGCGCGGATCGTACCAAAATGTTTCACGACGGCGGTATCTATTGCAAGAAGGGCGCCCGGGAGGGAGATGCGGCGGTCCGAAAGCTAATTGCTTGAGCACCTAAGCCTGGACCATAAAACCGGCGACGGCATCTTTCAGCCTCCGAGCGAAGTTTCTCCACCTTCAACCAAGAGCATGATGTAAAGCACCCAAAACATGTGTTACGGACCAAACCGCGCCAGCCCCAAAAAATGCACCGACGCCCGCACAGGCTGCAAAGTATATACCAAAAATCCATCTTACTATCCACCCCACTCCAAACAGTACTTGGGAGGTTGGTGCTCGATTCGCTATAAAATCTCCGGCAATATTGAACATTGCCCACGCTCCGTAAGCAGTCGCCTTGGTGGCTTGAGCTACGTCGAGTCCAAGTGTCCAGCAATAATAACCCCCATAAAATGCGCCTAATACTACAGCTATGACTCCAAAAAACGCCAAGAAATCGAAACCGGGGACGGCGTCTGGAACACTGACAGACATGGTCCGAAGGCCTCCTGCATGTCGAAGGCAGAAGGCTAAATCATTTTGCTTTTGTCGGATAGCGGATTCATCGCGAGGGCGTGTCACCCGTCACACCGCTCATTTGTGCAAAGACGTCCCCACCAATTCTTTTCGCACCGGTTGCCCTTGGCGCTACCTGCCCCGCGACGATTCCGCCGCTCTCGACGGTCTACAATATCTTCCGCAAGTTCCGGAAGGACGGCGCGTGGGGGGTCATCGGGGAAGAGCCGCACGTGACTTTGCGCGAGCAACCCGGGTGGCTGGCGAGTCCCATGGCAACCGTCATCGACAGCCAGACGCGGAAGGCGGCGGAAATCCTTCGCTAAACGCAGGAGGGCGGTTTTGATGGCGAGGTAGGTTATGACGGACGTTGCCAAAGTATGGGATAAATCGCTATTCCTTGACCTTGAGGTCCTTAAGCTTGGCGAAAACGGAATCCACGTCGATGCCTGCTTCCGGTTTGACCTTTTCGAGCCCCGCGGTGCCAAAAACACCGGCTTCGCTCACTGGTTCGTTATGGGTTTCGCGCGTCGTAACTTCGCTGGGCACAAGGGTTTGACCACGGTCTTCCTCGGCCGCCGGACGATCCTTGGCGGCGCGGTTGACTTCCAAATCGAGATCTGTTTGCGAGCAGAGCCCGAGCGTGACAGGGTCGGTCGGCGTCAACGCCGCCGAATTCCAATGCGTCCGGTCGCGGATCGCTTGCAGCGTGGTCTTCGTGGTGCCGGCGAGGCGCATAATCTGCGCATCCTTCAGCTCCGGATGATTGCGCACCAGCCAGAGGATGGCATTCGGACGATCCTGCCGCCGCGACAGCGGCGTGTAGCGGGCGCCGCGCTTGCGGCGCGGCTCCGGCAGCCGCACCTTCGATACCGCGAGCTGCAGCTGGCGCTTCTCCTCTGCTTCGGCCGCCGCGATTTCCTCGCGGGTCAACTGGCCGGACGTGATAGGGTCATGTCCCTTGATCCCCGCCGCTACCTCACCATCCGCAATCCCTTTCACTTCCAGCGGATGAAGTTTGCAAAAGCTGGCGATCTGTTCAAATGTGAGCGAGGTGTTCTCGACCAGCCAGACGGCGGTGGCCTTGGGCATCAGTGGCGCATTGCTCATCTATGTCTCCTGTGCGCTCGGACACGGAAAACGCCGCATTGTTCGCGGATACCACCAGCGAAGCTAAATAAAATTTCCGAGGAGGAAATCGCGGCGTTATATAGCCGCGGCCATGATCAAACGCAATGCGACCGGCGCAGGGACCGGAGAGAAATTGCGCTGGTGGAAGGCGGCGCGGCTAAAGCCGGGCCGGTCCCTAGACCGCAAGGATCAGCCGCCGCCTTCGCGGGTTCCAACGTGTCCGCATCCGGACGGTTTGCGGCCGTGGTCAAGCTAGAGAAGGAACTTTCGCTTAAATCATGTTCCGGCTGCTTTTGCGTTTTTTAGGCCTTTGCTTGCTGGCGACCGCTTTCGTCACTCTCCTCGGTGACGTCACGCGCTCCGTCGCGGACGCAAGGCTATCCGTTACGCCCCTCGGCGAGACGCTCATGGCGCTCGCCCCCGGCAAGTTGGCCTTGGCTCAGGCCTTCGTTGCGCGTCAGGTTCATCCATTCATTTGGGACCCCGTTTTGGTCGACCTTATGCGTTTACCGGTATGGCTCGCCGTTGGCGCCATCGGATGTTTGGCCATCCGGCTTGGCAGCAAACCGGCGCCAAGATTCGGTTTTTCGAGCCGTTGAACGTTCGCCGGTCGCGCCGACACCCTATTGTATGCTTGCGGTGTAAGACCCATTTTTGGGGAGGTGGATTAGGTCCCCGAAGGATGCGTCCCATGTTTTCGTTCCGCAAGCGCAATTCCCTGCCTACCGCCCCCGAGGCTCTGCCCGGAAGGCCGGGTCCGGTATTGACCGCCGGAACCCATTTCATAACCGGGCGCCGACTGCAGCCTCCGTTCCCTCGGGGCATCGAGACCGCGTTGTTCGGCATGGGCTGTTTCTGGGGCGCCGAGCGCAAGTTCTGGGAGCTCGGCGACGGTATCCATGTGACGGCGGTTGGATACGCGGGCGGCCTTACCCCGAACCCCACCTACGAGCAGGTCTGCTCCGGGGCGACCGGTCATAACGAAGTCGTGTTGGTCGCTTTCGACCCGGCAAAGATTTGCTATGAAGCGCTGTTACAGACTTTTTGGGAGAGCCATGATCCCACCCAAGGGATGCGGCAGGGCAACGATGTTGGCACGCAATATCGCTCCGCCATCTATGTCGAAAACGCGGCCCAGCGCAGCGCCGCGGAGGCAAGCAAGGCGGCCTTCGCCAAAGCGTTGGCTGCGCGGGGCTTTGCTGCAATCACAACGGAGATCCTCGAGCGGCCGGATTTTTATTACGCCGAAGCCTATCACCAGCAATATCTCGCGCAAAATCCGCGGGGCTATTGCGGCCTCGGTGGCACTGGCGTTTCTTGCCCCATCGGTATCGCGCCGCAATAGCTGTGGGGTACGGTTCGCGCGAGCCGAAACTGACTTCTTTCGGCACAGAGTCATGAATGCGGCAATGCACGGCATCAATCAAATTTTCACTTTAAGCGCGCATTAGTTGCCTTTGAAATAAACAGGCAGAATAGCCTGCCGCAGGCAACCATCGGCGCAACATTTTGGCATCTGGCGCGTTAGGAGTTGGGCGGGAATCCACTGAACGGATGCCCGCTGGTTGGAGTGGCGTGATGACGGTTGGACGAATATTTGGAATTCTCATTTTTTCAAGCCTCGCCGCGACGGGCGCCACGCTCGCCAAGGGAGCCGGCATCAAAGGAGATCATCTTCTTCCCACGAGCAGGCCCGCGAGCGCCCGGCACGCCACGCTCGCCGGGGGCATTCCCAAGGCGACCGGCATCAAAGGAGATCACCCTCTTCCCACAAGCGTGCCCGCCAGCGCCCGGCACGCCGAGCCGCAGGCGCCCATCGTAATGGGGCGTAGCGTGAGCGCGCATCACAAGACCAAGCTGCATCACATAAAAATGGAGCTGCTGGAATCGATCGAAACCCCGGTCGCCGCGGATATTCCGCGCTAATTTAGTCTTGGGTTCGAAAAGGCGGCCGGCAACCGACCAATCCAAACAATTCTCAGCGCGCCGTGAGGACGCTTTCACATTGGGGCGGCAATTGCGCCATCGTCAGGGGCGGCTTCGGCTTTTCGGGATGGGGCGTTGGATGTAGGATCGCATCCGAAAACCACCAGGCAAGCGAGGCGTCGCAGCCGTCTCCCGGCGGGACGGGATCTTGATCCCGGCAGGCCACTTCCCCTGCCGGACAAGCGAGGCGAACATGAAAATGATAATCATGGCCAAAGAACGGGCGGACCTTGCCGAGCCATGAACGATTGCCCGTGGCCTCGCGGCACAGCGCTTTCTTGATCGCCGCGTTGACGAAAATGCGCT
>DASYNQ010000008.1:0-10707 GCA_036008425.1 Methylocella sp.
AGTTCGATCAAGACATCGTCCTTCAAAACCCGCGAGCGAGGCACGTCGCGCGTCTGCGCCTCGGCCTCCCGCCAGGCGGCGACCTCCATGAGCACCGCGAGATCGCGCGGTTTGCGGACCCGGTTGCGGAACCGCTCCCAGGCGTTTTCAGGGTGCTGTTCATAAGTCGAAGGCGACGTTAAGAGCGCCATTTCGTCGGCCAGCCAGCCGGTCCTTCCGGTTTCCTCCAATTTGGCGCGCAGGAATCTATAGATGTCGCGCAAATAGGTGACATCGGCGATCGCATATTCAGCCTGGGCCGGCAAAAGCGGACGCCGCGCCCAATCCGTGAAGCGCGAGGATTTATCGAGCCTGACTTTCGTGACCGTCTGAACAAGATCGCCGTAGGAGACCTGATCACCGAAGCCGCAGACCATTGCGGCGACCTGGGTATCGAAAAGCGGCGACGGGATCAACTTTGCCAGATTCCAAATAATTTCAATATCTTGACGAGCCGCATGAAAGACTTTTGTCGGCTTCTGGTTGGCCATCAGCTCGAAAAAGGGCGAAAGATCGAGTCCTTCGGCCGTCGCATCGACGGCCACGGCTTCGTCTTCCGACGCGAGTTGCACGAGGCAGAGACGCGGCCAGAAGGTCGTTTCCCGCAAAAATTCGGTATCGACGGTGACGAAGGGGTGGGTTGCAAGGCGGCGGCAGACGGCGGTGAGGTCTTCGGGCGTGGAAATCAAGGTCATAGTGGCTCAATAATGCAAAGGCGAACCGGCGGCTATAGGCTCCCGCGCGTTCCATGGCCTTACCGGCACGACATCACAACCCCGCCTTGACAGATGCCGCCTCCCATGCGGTTCTCCGCGCGCTTAGGGCAAACCACAAGGCCGCGCCCAACTCTCTTGCTCTTGCTCGTGACCAATTATAATGCACCGCTACCGCTCCCATAGCTGCGGCGACCTTCGCGAAACGCAGGCCGGCGAACCAATTCGTCTTTCCGGCTGGTGCCATCGCATTCGCGATCATGGCGGCGTCTTGTTCATTGATCTTCGCGATCACTATGGCATTACCCAATGCGTGGTCGACCCGGATTCGAAGGCTTTCGACCAAGCCGAAAAGCTGCGGTCGGAATGGGTGGTCCGGATCGACGGCGCGGTCCGGAAGCGCCCCGCGGGCACCGAAAATCTTGAAATGCCGACCGGCCTCGTCGAAGTCTATGTCACCGGAATCGAGGTTTTGGGAGCCGCCGCCGAATTGCCCATGCCGGTATTCGGCGAGCAAAATTATCCGGAAGATTTACGGCTACGCTATCGCTTTCTCGATCTGCGCCGCGAAAAGCTGCATCAAAACGTCATGCTGCGCGGCCAAATCATCGACTCGTTGCGCGCGCGGATGAAGGCACAAGGCTTTTTCGAGTTCCAGACCCCCATTCTCACCGCTTCGAGCCCCGAGGGCGCGCGCGATTTTCTGGTGCCGTCCCGCCTGCATCCGGGAAAATTCTATGCCCTGCCGCAGGCGCCGCAACAGTTTAAGCAGCTCATCATGGTGGCGGGCTTCGATCGCTATTTCCAGATCGCGCCGTGTTTTCGTGACGAGGATGCGCGCGCCGACCGCAGCCCCGGCGAATTCTACCAGCTCGATGTCGAGATGAGTTTTGTCACGCAGGAGGATGTCTTTGCCGCGGTCGAGCCGGTGCTGCGCGGCGTCTTCGAGGAATTCGGCGGCGGCCGTCCGGTAACCCAAAAATTCCCGCTGATTCCCTATGCGGAGGCGATGCTGAAATATGGCTCCGACAAGCCGGATTTTCGAAATCCGCTGATTATCGCCGACGTGACGCAAGAATTTGCCCGCGCGGATGTCACGTTCAACGCCTTCAAGAATGTCATCAAGTCGGGCGGCGTCGTGCGCGCCATACCGGCGCCTGGCGCGGCCAGTCAGCCGCGCTCTTTTTTCGATAAGCTCAACGATTGGGCGAAGGGCGAAGGCGCGGCCGGTCTTGGCTATATCATCTACGAAAGCGAGGGCGGCGGGCTTACAGGCAAAGGCCCGATCGCCAAATTTCTTCCCGCCGGGGCGCAGGGGCAAATCGCGCAAAAGGCCGGAATGAAATCCGGCGACGCGGTGTTTTTTGCTTGCGACCAGGAAGACAAGGCCGCCAAACTCGCTGGTGCCGCGAGACTTCGTATCGGCAGTGAGCTCGGCCTCGCGAAAAAGGACCTCTTTGAATTCTGCTGGATCATCGATTTCCCGATGTACGAACGGAACGAGGACGAGAAGAAAATCGACTTTTCGCATAATCCTTTTTCGATGCCGAATTTCGACCCAGAGGCTTTTCTCGCGCTCGATCCGGCTGACGCAAAAACGATTCTCGGCATCAAGGCATTTCAATATGACATCGTCTGCAACGGCGTCGAGCTTTCCTCCGGCGCGATAAGAAACCATCGGCCGGACATCATGAAGAAGGCCTTCGCGCTCGCCGGCTATGGCAAGGATACGCTGCTCGAAAAATTCGGCGGCATGTATCGCGCCTTCCAATATGGCGCGCCGCCGCACGGCGGGATCGCGCCCGGCCTCGACCGCATCGTCATGCTGCTCGCGGGCGA
Source organism: Methylocella sp. (assembly GCA_036008425.1). GTDB lineage: Bacteria > Pseudomonadota > Alphaproteobacteria > Rhizobiales > Beijerinckiaceae > Methylocapsa. Next base: position 2,592 of record DASYNQ010000008.1, read on the forward strand.
GGAAAATTTGCGCGAGGTCGTGCTTTTTCCGATGAACCAGCGCGCCGAGGATCTGCTCATGGGCGCGCCTTCCACGGTGTCCCCGAAGCAATTGCGCGAATTGCACATCCGGCTCAATCTGCCTGAATCCAAATGTTGAGACGCGAGCAGGCCGATTCACCCCGGCGCGCCGGACTGGTAGGATGAAGCGAATATTGATTCGCGGAGCTTCTCGTGATTGACAATCTGGATCAAACCGGCCGCCTCCTTTGCAAACTAGAGGAGTCTTTGCCGCTCGCCGCGCGGGCAACCCTCGCCTTGGCGGCGAGCATCCGCGAGCAATCCGGCGGCATCGAAGTCTCCCCGTCTTGCCGGGTCACCCGGGTTCATTATTTGGGCGATGAAGGTGGCATCCTATGTCACCTGGCCTTCGACGCGGATGTTGGGCCGAGCGCGTTTATCGTGTCGATCACGCATCTCCTGTTCGATCGCAGGAATCCGCTGGCCCGCGAGATCGCGAGTTATCAGAAACGCCGCGTCAAGCGTCTGCGCCGCGACCACCGCGGCGATGCTATTAATCACTGACTGGGAACGTGTGAGCGACCCGACGCTCGATCCCCGTAAAGTAGCCGTAGTCTCAGACGCGATCCGAACCAAGTGCGCGATGGCGTGCAAGGCGCCCAGCTTTTCCAGAACTCGGCATTGCGACAACCACGGGCGTAAACGGCGACATGCCCGATTATATGGACAGCGGGGTGACATTGTTCCAAGGCGGTCCGGCAAATGCGCGGACAAGATCTCTAGCGCGAAACATAGTCCGGCGCGGCCGTCGGATCGCCGATTTGCAGCCAGATGTTTTGGTCGGTTTGCGACTGGCGTTTGACAAAACGATAGCCAGTACGGTTCCAAGGTTTTACCTCGTCACTCAAATTGTCGAGGACGAACTCGCCGGCATTGGTCTTGACGGTCAGGATCGCATGGCCCTCATTGTGTTCGTCCTTGACTACCGTCATCAGCAGGGCTTGACGCGGGAAGCCTTCGTCGATGAGGATCTTGCGCTTGAAAAGCGCGTAGTCCTCGCAATCGCCCTTTCCGTCGGCCGGGTAGTCCCATTGATCGATGACGCCCCAATGTTCGATGTCCGACACCGGTTGGACATGGGCGTTGACCCATTTGTCGACCCGTTCGATTTCCTTCATTGCCCGTGGTGTCAGATTGACGTCGAGCGGCGCCAGCGGGCGGTACTGGCCTAATTCGGCCACTCGAATTTGAAAACCGGCCACTAGCCTAAATTCACATTTCCCTAACCACAAATCTTCACCGAGACGTTACCATGCGCAGCCAATCCTGCCGCCGGGGAACTGTGCCTATGAACAAGCTCTATTTTGGCGACAATCTGGACGTGCTGCGCGAAAAGATCAAAGACGAATCCGTTGATCTTATTTATCTCGACCCGCCTTTCAATTCGGACGCCAATTACAACGTCCTATTCAAGCCAGGCGGCCAAGCTTCTCAAGCGCAGGCTGAAGCTTTTCGTGATACTTGGGATTGGGGTGAAGGGGCTAGACACGCCTATGAAGATGTCATGCGAGCCAATGGGGATGTTGCCGTTGCCCTTTCTGGTCTTCGCAGATGGTTAGGTGAGAACGCAATAATGGCCTATCTCGCGATGATGGCCGTGCGCTTGATTGAATTGCATCGCGTGCTAAAGCCTACTGGATCGTTATTTTTGCATTGTGACCCAACGGCCTCTCATTATCTCAAGATTCTTTTAGATGCAATCTTTGGCGTAGGATTGTTCCAGAACGAAATTATCTGGCAAAAGATTCGATCGTCAAAAGCACAAAGCGGTCACTTCGGTAACGTTCATGATGTGATCTTTTTATACAAACGAGGAGTACAATCGGTATTCAATCCGCAACGAACGGCGCATTCCGATGCATATATTTTAAGTCATTACCGCCATGTAGAAAGAGACTCCAGGCGATGCTACAGATTGGATAATTTTACACAAACTGGGCAAGGACCAGCAAGACTCTTTGGAGATCGGGGTCTCCTACGGCCGCCAGCCGGCAAACATTGGATTTGGTCACAAGATCGCATTGATGATGGCCTCGCTAAGGGCCTTTTGATATTTGCAGCTTCAGGAATGCCGAGCGTGAAACGCTATCTTGATGAGGTCGGCGGGAATTTTGTTGAGGATATTTGGACGGACATAGCGCCTATAAATTCACAAGCGAAAGAGCGGCTTGGTTATCCGACTCAGAAGCCGGTTGCCTTACTTGAACGCGTCATCGCCGCATCCTCGAATGAAGGTGACATTGTCCTTGATCCATTCTGCGGTTGTGGGACCACGATCCATGCTGCACAGAAGCTCGATCGTCAATGGATCGGTATTGATGTCACGCACTACGCTGTGACGCTGATCGAGCGGCGTCTCAGTGCGATAGGAATTTTTCCAGATGCATATCAAGTCGTTGGGCGTCCGACAGATATCGCTGGCGCTCGCGATCTCGCCAGACGAGACAAACATCAATTCCAATGGTGGGCCGCTTGGCGACTTGGCGCTAGGTGGTATCGAGAAGAAAAGAAAGGCGCAGATCGCGGAATCGATGGAAGGATGCTTTTTAAGAATGGCCCTTATGGAGATGGCCTTATTATCATTTCAGTGAAGGGCGGCGATAACGTTGGCGTTCAGATGGTGCGAGATTTGCGGGGAGTGATCGAGCGCGAAGAAGCTGAAATGGGCATTTTTATTAGTCTTGCGGAGCCGACAGGACCGATGATGACCGAGGCTGCCGCCGCTGGTTTTGTCTCCAAATCGGCGCATGGTCGTTTACCAAGGCTCCAGATCGTCAAAATTGAAGATATTCTTGAACGGCGAATGCCAAAATTGCCACCGCTTCCAGAACCAGAGCGCATAGATAGGCGGGCGCCTCGCAAGCAGTTCAAGGATCAACTGGAATTGTTGTTACCCTTTGCTGGGGATAAAATAGGCCCCACAAAAGGCGACTTTATCGACCCGAGCATCATGGCGATCGGCGGCTAGAATTTGCCGCCTTGAATCACCCGGAACGGCCCGATCTTACGCCCCTCCGGCTTTGGTGCTTCGTTACTTAAGGCCGCATCCACCAATTCGCCAATGCTCCAAATGTGATCCGTGACGCCTAACTGCATGGCTGGCGTGACGCGCAACGTTTCATGGACACGGCAGACGTTAAAGTGCGCCGCATAAAGCGCGACGGCCGCCTCATGATTTTCGAGCTTCTTGCTGAATGCATTGGTGAGACGGGTGAAGCGACGTTGCTGCATCCGAAGCGTAAGGTTTTGCCGCTCGACATAGGACGTTGAGATATTGCGCGGGCGACCAACTACACGAACCTTGCTTACCGCTACTACCTGAGCCGGGGAATAGCGACGCGCGGCCTCTACAACACCCGCCTGGACGCCGTAGTGCTTTTGAATTTGGCCATAGGTCACATCGATGCCGAAAGCGTCCTCGATTGCGCTGGGGTAGCAGTTCCAGCCGTCCGATGAAATCTCTGGAGCACCCAACACGCGGGCGCGCAAATCGGCAACGAAGGCTGACGTGTGCTCTTGATTTCGTTTGCCGACGCGATAGCTCAGGATCGCCTTCGCAGCTCCGGCAATTGCGAGAAAGATGTATTGATCGCCCTTGTCCGTCCCGTCTTCTGGAGCGAGGCGCGTTTGCTTTTTGGCGACGAAGCTCCATGCCTCGTCTAATTCGATCCGGCTCACGTTCAAGTCGCGCATAAGCCGGTCATGAAGGGCGGCGCAGCCTTGGCCGACGCGGACCCCAAGCGAGAGGATAGTGCCGCGGTTGACGCTGGTCAGGCGTTCGGTCGCGCGGACGCTGACGCCTTCGGTGAGGGCGGCGATCGCTTCGATCTGTTTTTCACGGGAAAGATTGTTCACGGTGCAAAGTCCCTGAGTTGAAGGGACGGCCCGCATGTGCTATATCGTAGGTTGCGGTCATAGCTTAGGGGCCAAATCCCTGGGTTTTGATCCGGGGCCGGGCTGCTTCCAACAGCACGGCCCCACTGATTCTTGGTTCCCCGGCCAGGGCTCGGACCTGGATTCCCTCGCGCGTAAGGCGGGTGTCCTACCAATTTAGACCAACGGGGATGAAGCCGATTAGGGGCCGCGTTTTCCAGCTTGGGGCTAGGACGCGGCCCCTCCTGTATTGGTCATCGCCCCGCGCGTCGGTCGGAATTACGCCGGGGCTCTGGTTCTCTGGGCATTTGATCCTCCGCTAATAAGACACCATAACGCAGATTTTCGGATAGCGCAACTGCAATCCGCGCAGTTTCATTAAAAAATGGATAGCCCTTGACTTGGCGCATTTAGTGCATTAATAATGTGGCATATGAAACCGTCCGCATGGATAGGAGATTGCCGCATGGATGGACAAAAGGAAGCCGTGGTTAATGCCGCCACGAAGAGCGCTGGCCACGCTCGGCAACGCTCTACTATCGGGTTCCCGTATACGGACCTCAAATCGGCAATCGAGTTAGCCGACGCTATCCATAGCCAAGTTGGACTTCGGGACTGCGATGACGATCAGCTCGCCGCCTGGACAAACCAAAGTTCGAAAAGCAGCACATTCCGGGTTCAGGTTTATGCGGCCCGAACTTTCAGCGTCCTTGAAGGTGAGGGAAGTAAACACAAGCTATCCGAACTTGGCCGTGCCATTGTAGACCCCAAACAAGCCCGCGAAGCCAAGGCCCGCGCATTTCTAGCTGTGCCACTCTATAAGGCGGTTTACGAGAAATATCGCGGCGGCGTGTTGCCGCCAGCCGCCGCGCTATCGCGCGACATGGTGGCGCTTGGGGTTTCAGAAAAGCAAAAAGACCGGGCGCGTCTGGTCTTTGAGCGTTCGGCAGAAGAGGCCGGATTCTTCGAGCACGGCAAAAAGCACCTTGTGATGCCAGGCGTCGCATATCAACCTGAGGCGCCGGGAGAGAATGAGAATGGGAGCGAGAAGCCTGAGCCTGAGACTGGCGGTGGAGGGGAACCGCCGTCCTCCAAACTACATCCCTTCATTCAAGGGCTACTTCAGACATTGCCGAAAACAGAAACGGAATGGGCGGTGTCGGCGCGGGTCAAGTGGCTTCAGACCGCCGCCAACATCTTCGACCTGATCTATAAGGGGGATGGCGGCATTAAGATTGAGATGGCTATGGCGCAACGATCACCGCGACCTAGCGAATAATACGAGGCCGCCAACTGAAGCGGCCTCGGGGAAATCATTATGGCTGTAGAAATTAAGACTGAATTCTTAGAACACCAGATTGCTTTTAGTTGGGGTGCTGATGGATGTAAACTATACCTCGACGGTAAAGTCGTAGATACTTCCAAGGAAATATCAAAAGATGTCACACTGGTGCGGTGCCAGGTTACCGAGAATGGAGAAATCCATATCGTCGAGGTTACATATACCGGGCTTTGGAAGGGTGCCTTCTTTGTGCTCTCGGTCGATGGCCGCGAGCACGCCAGAAAAAAACTTGGATAACAAAACCGGCCACTTACAAAACCAAAACCGGCCACTAGGGATCAAAACAGGCCAGTACCCAGCGGGCCGCCGTCGCACTCTCCCGCGTAACGGCGGCAGAAATCCGCCCAGCCGTAGGGCACGCTCGTTGGGCCGCCCATCGGGGCATAAGAAACTCCAGCGGGGCCGGGCGCGGCGCTAGCGGACGCCGCGGCGCCTAATCCCACAAGCGACGAGGCCACCAGCGCCAAAGCGATCGCCGGTTTTAGCTTCCAATCTTTCATTTTTCCCGCCTCGCGCGCCCCCTGAAAGGGGACTGTGCCAGACTGGCTTTGCGGCGGTACTAAGTAAAGCGATCGGATTTTATCAAAATAAGGCTAGATGATTAGAGACCATTGATTTGAGAATAATTCTCCATCAACCTGTTCAATAGAATCGCGCGAAAAATTTCGCCCATGATTTTCAATTCGTTTCGAATTAATTCAATTGTTCGATTTGTTCCAATGAAATGCAACAAGTCGCGTGAATGGAACACTACGCAAGCGCGCGGGCCATTACCTTGCGGCCCAGCATGTTTACCTCATGGCTGAAGCGATCACGCACGCGTGACCGCGGTGTACCGAACCACGCGGCGGCAACGGCGGTTGTCATTCAGGTTGCGCATTGATTTCGGATGCGGCAATATGGCTGCTCTTAGCGAGGATTTCTCATGAATTCCCTGGTGAGCACGGATCAATCCGATTCTGGAGATCTGGCCTTTGCCGCCGGTGCATCCCGGCTCTCGATCGACGACCGCGAAGCTCTGGAACGGGCCATGCGCGAGCTTGAGCGGACGAGTCTGGCGATCCGGCTGAGCTCGATTCTTGGCCGCCAGGCGGGCGCCATCGCGTCGCTTGTGCCCGCGAACATCGCGGAAATCGCGAGCAGGGCAGCCGAGGCGGCAATCAGGAGCGGCCTCAACTTCGCGCTGCGGAGCCTTTCGGGCAAGCCTCTCAGGGACAGACGCCGCATGCACAAGAGCATCGCGGTTCTTGCCGGGGCGGCGGGCGGCGCGTTTGGTATTTCGAGCCTGCCGGTCGAATTACCCTTCTCGACCACGATCATGCTGCGCTCGATCGCCGACATCGCCCGTGCCGAGGGACAGGATTTGGCCGACCCGAAAACCGCGCTCGCCTGCCTTGAGGTGTTTGCCCTTGGCGGCCGGGACGGTTCGAACCGCGACTTCCGGTTTCCGGACATCGATGTTCCGGGCGCGAATTTTAGCGACGGCGCTGTGCTGGAAACGGGCTATTTCGCGCTTCGCGCCATTTTGGCGAAGTCGGTGACCGAAGCGGCAAGCTTTCTCGCCGGTCGCGCTTCCGCGAGCGAGGCTGCGCCGGCGCTTGTCCGCTTGGTGGCGCAGATCGGCACTCATTTTGGCGTGGTTGTCTCACAAAAACTCGTGGCGCAAAGCGTTCCGTTGATCGGCGCCGCGGGCGGGGCCGCTATTAATTACGCCTTCGCGGATCATTTTCAGACAATTGCGCGCGGTCATTTCACAGTCCTTCGGCTCGAACGCCGCTATGGTGCGCGAATCATCCGTGCCGAATACGAACGGATGCGGAGAGGCGCCTGAAAATAGGCCGCGATGCCTCGACATTTCCGGAAATTCCCCTAAATTTGTCTTGGGTCAGGTTTTTAGCGGATGGATTTCACCATGGGCGTAGCTCGCAACCGTCGTGCCGTGGCGATAGCCGCAGTGACTGTTGGCTTCATCGCGTTTCCGAGCATCGCGCACGCTGGATTTTTCGATTTTTTATTTGGGCAACCCGAGCGCCCGGCCGTCAGGCCTTATGAAACCTATCCGAACGGTTTGCCCTACTGGGGCGCCGGTCCGGGTTTTCGTCGCCGCGCCGATGCCAGTTTCCTTAGGCATCGGCATAAACTCTCGGCGCGCCGGAAAATGGTTGTCGCCGATAGCCATCCGGCTGGGCCGCTCGCTCCGACCGATCTCATGGACGACGATAGCTTGCGGCCTGGCGATGCGGTGGTGACGCCAACCGGGATAAGGATTTTTATTGGCTCGTCCGGCAGTCATCACGCGCCGGAGGATTTTAGAAAACCATCCGAAATCAAGGGACTTCCCAAGCGCGAACGCAAGGCACTCGCCGCTTTGGACGCCCAAGATTCCGGTACGGACGGCAAACCGGGCATGGCTACCGGACGCTCGGCAAGCGAACGCAAACTCGTTTTTGGGGAAACCATCATAGACCCCCAGGGCCGCTCGATCCGCTACGTCGGACCGTAAGCGGCAGCGTCATCGGAAGGAAGTCTCCGTCGCCGCCGTTATCTGAGCGGTCCCGCTCGTCGTGGAAAGGACCTTGTTCCCCGCCGTGGCCCATGGCGAGCAGTACGTCTCCCGCGATGGCCCGGGAGATCCGGCTTTGGCGCGCCAAGGCCTCGCGATCAAGCGCGTCGATAAATGAGCGCGCCGCGTCAAGCGAACGCTCGATCCGCAAAGCGATATAGCCGACAACGCCGGTGTCGACGACAAGCTGCCGGTCGATCAGGAGCTTGACGAGAACGGCCCGCATCAGGGCGTCGTCCGGGGGCCCGATCGCGGCCGTTGGGGCGAGACGCAAACGC
>DASYNQ010000009.1:0-8140 GCA_036008425.1 Methylocella sp.
GTCTCGAACGCGTCCGTGGACAATTCCTGCGGGACAAGACCGATCTTGGATCGCGCGGCCCGGTAGTCGCGGACGACGTCATGGCCGCCGGCGATGACCGCGCCTCCGGTCGGATTGACGATCCCGCAGATGATATTGATCAGCGTCGTCTTGCCTGCGCCATTTGGGCCAAGCAATCCAAATATCTCTCCCTGGCGGATCTCCAGGTTGATTTTCTTGAGGGCCTGGAAGCCAGAGGCATAGGTCTTGCTCAGACCGGACACGGAAATAATCGGCTGCACGGACAGCTCTCAAGGGATCAATCAGTGAAAGAGTACGCGCTGGGGCGTACTTTGGGGGACATGCCATGTGCACGGCGCAACCGCGTTGACGCTCGAAACCCAGTATGCGACCACCATTCGCCATGCAAGGATGATGAGGGGCGGTTAGCTTGGTTGGTGCAGCATCTCGTTTACACCGAACGGGCCGACGTTGCGAGCCCGTCACCGCCCACCACCGCTGGAGTGTACATCACAATTGTCCGTGGCCTTCGAGGTTGACCGGGGCTTCGCTGCTCGTCCAAATTATCCACTAAATACTCTTGCTGCTGGAGTCCTGCGAGCAGCGCTTCCGCCTTTTGCCGACCGCCCGCGCGTAGAACCCAGCCGTCATCATTCAGGTCTACGAAATTCTTCAGCTTGCCGATGCCCGCGTAGGCGCTGCTTTGAGCGATGCCGTGACGCTTAATGGCCTTGACCAATTCATCATACGACACCCTGCCTGGATAGGCGTGGTATAGCAGCAGCAGCGCGACTTCCTCCGCCCTTAGCTCATGGCCGTTGCGGACGTATGTGCGGCCCTCGATCACTTCGAAGAATGGCACAAACTTTGCTGTCAATTCCTGGATCAATGCAGCGGCTGCGTCTTGGTCAGTATTCGGGCTGCAAAAGCGAACAAGTTCGGCCAGCACCCACGACGCAATCGGCATCACAGCAAAGGCATCCATTTCATGTGGATCGAGTTCGGTGTCATGCCTGCCAAGGCGGTTGTTCACGAGCTCGGTAATAAAGACTAGGGCCTTTGGCACCACCATACGCAGAACTTCGGGCAGCGGGGGCTGATGGCTCTCAAACCGTCTAAGTTCGTTCGTGACCTTAAATTGCCGCCCGGCAGTGGTGGGCGTAATATTGCCGAACGCCATGATCGCCTTCGTAACAGCTTCTGCAAACTTGCCTAGGTCCTGAGCAAGGCGATCCCACTGGCGCGCGATGAACTTCTCGGTCGCTGCTTCATAGTACTTCAATGCATTGTCGACGTGGTTCGTCTTGAACTGCGAGACGAGGAGTGCGCGAACGTTGGCTTTGCTCATCCGAGAATATCTCGCCACGACGGTCGCAACTGATACACGCCCTTGGCAGGGGCGTGGACCCAGTCGTTGTTCTTCGCCTCGGAGCTATAGAGGCGGTTGAACTTCATCCCCAACAGGGTCCTGTTGGTCATCTTGTTCCACTGGCCTTCCACATCCGAAAGAGAGATAGTTTCGCTCTCGTCCCCCTGCACAAGATGAGCCACCAGCAGCGTGAACTTGGCCGCACCGTTCATACCTGCGGCGTGGCGCTTCACGAACGGTCGAATAGGCGTCGTGAAGTCGAGATCGCCAGAAGATTTTTTCGCAGTCGGCTTCTTCTGCTTCTCTGCCGCAGCGGGTGTATCGTCACCGAGCAAGGCCATAGCTTCAGAAATCAGTTCCTGTGCTTGGCTCAGCGGCTGGGCGATCTTATCGCGCGCGTTATTTCCTTTTGACATAAACTTTCTTCCCTTTGTCCTTCAACGCAACCAACGGACCGCCGACATTGGATAGACGGGTTAAGGGCATCTGCACCGCTTGCCTGCTGTAGTGGTAGCCGTTGTCTTGCATCGCTTTCTCCACTTCCGCGCGATCGGCGGCTATTGAAGAATCCCTCGGCGATTAGAAACCGCACGCCGCCTGTTGCGCCGTCGAAATAATCGGCACTTGCGGGAGCACTGACTTTTGCCTTTTTGGTCTTCGCGGTTCCTAGAACAGCCCGTTCCAGGGCTTCCACTCGGCGGAGCAGATCTTCCAGGTCAGTATTCTTCGTCATGTTTCAATCTACGTATTGCCAGCGCTTTTTGTCTTTGATCCGGCGAATTCGCCTGCTGCGAACGAACCTCAACAGGACGGGCGACAGCGTCGTGACGGGGTAGTAGTGGCCCTGCTCCTGTAACGCCAGTCGAATGGCTCCCAATTCCTGGGGCGTCTTGAAGAAGCCGCCGTCGATCAGCTCCGCGATGAGGTCCGCAGGTCCCGATTTCGCCGTTGTGGCTCGCTTGGTGCGGGGCGTGGCTGCTGCCTTCTTCCTGGGTCTGCCGTCACCGTCGCCGCCGCCTTCAAGCTTCTGCACCAAGGACGCTACTTCTTCTGGCGTGCCTTCGACGGTGATTTTAAGGCCGTCTTTCGTGGTCAAAGTCGCCTTCGCCATATTCACTTATTCCTTATCGTGGTAGGATGTGAATAAGTGAATAAGAATGCGCGGTCAAGTTTGGATTTCGAATGGTGTAGGTAGGAATGCGCCTCGGGGATTAGACAACGAACCGAGCGTCTAATCTTATTGTTCGCCGAAGCCGGACCCGGTAAATTTAAAGTCTCACTCGTATGCCGAGTGCGATTAGCGGCGCTCGCCTTGGGAAAACAGCAGCTATTCCCGTTGTTTGGACGGGATGGCGATCGTCAAATTCCAGTGCCCAGTTTGACCCCGGTTGCTCCGCCAGATGAATCAGCAAGTTAATTGCAAAACGTAAACTACACTCAGCAGAAATCGCACAGGGCAATGAATCGCGTGCGCCAGCCGTTCCGCTCGCCTCATGAGAACGTTGAAGTTGCTGTCACGAAATTAGGCTCGCTGCGAATAAGGGCTCCAGCGGCGTTTCTCCGGCTTTTCTTGGGTGCGCCATGGCTTGCCTGCGTGCGCCATGCGCGACCGAACATGCACCGCACGTTCTCGCAGCTTGCAGCGTGCGCGTCGAAGCGGCATTCCAAAGTCTTGCCGCTTGTCCCCGGATGCGCGCTCTCCTTTGCGCTCCGGTCCGGGCGTGCTATGAGCCGTCGGCAGCTCTCGACCGGCGCAATTTTACAGAAATCCGTTCCCCGTCCGAACACTTGCAGCGTACCGCGAGGCAAGCCGCCGCCGCGAAGCAAATTACGGAGTAGGCATTGACTTTGATCACCCGACCCTCGCTCAATGAAGCGCTCACTTTTGACGATGTGCTGCTTCTGCCGGGTCATTCGGCAGTCCTGCCGGGCGCGGCCGAACTGAAGACGAAACTTACGTCCACGATCAGTTTGAACATTCCGATCGTCTCTTCCGCCATGGATACAGTCACCGAGGCGAAGCTCGCCATCGCCCTTGCCCAGGCCGGCGGAATAGGCGTCATTCATCGCAATTTCGATCCCGCCGAACAGGCCGAGGAAGTTCGTAAGGTCAAGCGCTACGAAAGCGGCATGGTGGTCAATCCGATCACGATTTTTCCGGATGAAACCCTCGCCGATGCCCTAGCGCTTATGGGCCGGCACGGGATTTCCGGCATTCCGGTGGTCGAGCGCGGCCCAAGCGGGAAACCGGCGAGGCTGTGCGGCATATTGACCAACCGCGATGTCCGATTCGCCGACAATCCGTTGCAGCCCGTGAGTGAACTGATGACCAAAAATCTCATCACAGTTCGTGAAGGCGGGACCGAGGATGAGGCGCGCCGCCTCCTGCATCAGCATCGCCTTGAAAAGCTAATTGTCGTTGACGATGATTTCCGCTGTGTCGGCCTGGTGACCGTCAAGGACATGGAAAAGGCGACGCTGCATCCGGCCGCCTGCAAGGACGCCGAGGGCAGGCTCCGGGTCGCCGCCGCCTCGACCGTGGGCGACCAAGGTTACGAACGCGCGCTCATGTTGATCGATGCCGGCGCCGATTGCATCGTGGTGGACACCGCGCATGGCCACGCGCAGGCCGTATTGAATCAAGTCGCGCGATTAAAGCGCGCATCGAACAAAGTCGCGCTCCTCGCCGGCAATGTGGCAACCGCCGACGGTGCGAAGGCGCTGATCGACGCCGGTGCCGACGCCATCAAGGTTGGCATCGGCCCTGGCTCCATCTGCACGACACGGATCGTCGCCGGGGTCGGTGTGCCCCAGCTCACCGCGATCATGGATTGCGCCGAAGCCGCGCGGGCCGCCAATGTCCCGGTCATCGCGGATGGCGGCATCAAATATTCCGGCGATCTCGCCAAGGCGATAGCGGCCGGCGCCGACTGTGTAATGATCGGTTCGCTTTTCGCCGGAACTGACGAGAGTCCAGGCGAGGTCTATCTTTATCAGGGTCGATCGTTCAAATCCTATCGCGGCATGGGCTCAGTCGGCGCGATGGCGCGTGGTTCGGCGGATCGCTATTTCCAACAGGACATCGCCGATCAATTGAAGCTGGTGCCCGAGGGCGTCGAGGGACAGGTGCCCTATCGCGGTCCGGCCTCGGTGATCCTGCACCAACTGGCCGGCGGATTGCGCGCCGCCATGGGCTATGTCGGCGCCCCGGACATCGCGGAATTCCAGGTGCGCGCGCGGTTTGTTCGAATTTCATCGGCGAGCCTGCGCGAGAGCCATGTTCACGATGTAGCGATCACAAGAGAGAGTCCGAATTATCCGGCCGGCGAGTGAAAGGTCTGGACAGAGTGACCCGCATGGAGAGGCCGGACGGCGGGAGTTCGAGTTCGGTGCGGCGGCCTTCCCGGGGCAGACCCACCGCCGCCGGTGCCAGGCTGGGGAGGTGGCGGCGGCGGCGCGCGCGTGGCAACGCGAGGTGCAACGCCTCGCTATCCAACAGGCGGACTTCCATGGCGAATGGAATGACCCTATCGCTCCCTCTCAAACCGCCAAAACCAAGCGGTCACGCACTGACCGAGACTTAAAGCTGAAACAGGATTCGCGCCGCCCGGCCAATGGAGGGTAGACCATGCAGGTTGTGATGTTGCTCTATCCGCGCTTGACTCAGCTCGATCTCACCGGGCCTTACGAGGTTTTGGCTCGGTTCGAAGAGTTGAACCTTCATCTCGTCTGGAAAACGCTTGATCCCATAACCGATGCGAACGGCCTGCGAATCCTGCCGACTGGCGCTCTCGCCGGCAGCCCAAAGGCGGACGTTCTTTTCGTCCCCGGCGGACCCGGCCAAATCATGCTCATGGAAGATAAAGAGGTTCTCTCCTTTTTGCGCCGGCAGGCGAGCGGCGCCCGCTATGTGACCTCGGTTTGCACCGGATCTCTCGTTCTGGCTGCCGCGGGGCTCCTCACCGGTTATCGAGCCACCTGCCATTGGCTCTCGCTCGATCAGCTTGCGTATTTCGGCGCGGTGCCTGTGAGCGAGCGCGTCGTGATTGATCGCGACCGGGTAACCGGCGCGGGCGTGACATCTGGAATCGACTTTGCCTTGACCCTGGCGGCGTGCCTCTTCGGCGAGGGACGCGCAAAACGCGCGCAGCTTGCCATGGAATATGATCCAAAACCGCCTTTTGTCGGGGGAACGCCCGCGAGTGCCGGTCCGCAGCTCGTTGAAAGCCTGCGTGCGGCGAATGCAGCATTCCAGAAAGAGCGCGAGGCGGTCGCGCGCCGCGCCGCCGCCGCTTTGCAAATGGCCTGAGACCGGCGTCCATGGGCAGCAAGGCGAAATGTATCGAAAGCCCGCGCACCGCTTGGACATTACTTTGGGTGAGCCGCGCTGCTTGCTGGACGCCGTTTCTCCGTTCTCGCGGAGGAGACAAAATGGACCGGCATTTGCGGCGTGCGGGGATTCCCCCGCCGGTCCTTTTTAGCCATGAACAGAGGTATGCTTAACCCGTCGGCGCTCGGCGCGGCCTTGACCCTTGCGCCGGTCCGGGTCGTCCGGGCCTGATAATGCTCGCTTTTGTCGGGGCGGCGGTTTTGCGGCGCCGGCCGCGCGGACGTTTCGACTCGCCGCGGCGGTGGTGGCGGAGCGCCGCGCCGGTCAAGCATCGGCAATTGCAGGCGGGTCAGCTTTTCGATGTTGCGCAACAGCGCCCGCTCGGCGCCGTCGCAAAGAGAAATCGCGATGCCCGCGGCGCCGGCCCGCGCTGTGCGGCCGATCCGGTGAACATAGGCTTCCGCCACTTCGGGAAGTTCGAAATTGACAACATGCGTGACGCCGTCGATGTCGAGGCCGCGCGCCGCGATGTCAGTTGCGACGAGGGCGCGGACGCGGCCGCCGCGAAACGCTTCAAGCGAACGTTCCCGCTGGCATTGGCTCTTGTTGCCGTGAATCGTGCAAGCCGCGATCCCGCTTTCACCGAGATGCTGGGTGACCTTGTCGGCACCGCGTTTCGTCCTTGTGAAGACAAGCGCCCGGGTCATTCGCGCATCGCCGAAAAGCTCGACGAGAAGATCGCGCTTGCGGTTTGTTTCAATGAGCATGACCTGGTGGTTGACGCGGTCGGCGGGTTTCGCCACCGGGGTCACGGACACCTCGATCGGATCGACGAGAAGGTCGCCCGCGAGCGTGGCGATTTCGTTTGGCATCGTCGCCGAGAAAAACAGGTTCTGCCGACGTTTTGGAAGGGTGCCGATGATCCGGCGAATTGCCTTGACGAAACCGAGATCGAGCATCCGATCGGCTTCGTCGAGGACGAAGAATTCGGTGTCGCCGAGGCGCGCCGCGCGGGCGTCGAGGTGATCCTCGAGGCGGCCTGGGGTTGCGACCAGAACGTCAAGGCCGCGCGCGAGCGCCTTGATTTGCGCGCCATGCGGCACGCCGCCGAAGATGACGGCGATCGACAAAGGAAGGCCCGCGCCAAGGCACCGGAAGCTCTCGGCGATCTGGCTCGCCAATTCGCGCGTCGGGCTCAAAACCAGCACGCGGCAGCCATTGCGCGGAGCGGCGCGTCTGTGCGTTGCAAGATAATGCAGGATTGGCAGGGCGAAGGCCGCTGTCTTGCCGGTGCCGGTCTGGGCTATGCCGATGAGATCGCGGCCCGCCATGATCGGCGGAATTGCTTGTGCCTGGATTGGCGTTGGATGCGAGTAACCTTGTTTTGTCAGAGCGTGCAAAAGCGGCACGGCGAGGCCGAGTCGGGAGAAATCAGTCAATTGTTGGTCTTTCTTTGAGCCGGGGCGCGAGCCGGGAAATCCGGCGCGGCGGCAACGGCATTTTGAGGCGATGCCCCACGTGGCCTGGGCAATCGAAGGAAATTAGGTTGCACGCCAGGAAGGAAACCCTTGAGGGTTCGTCACGCGGCCAAAACGTCAACATCTCCATTAAAGCAGATGATTTTACATGGTGCCTTTGGCGCCGCAAGTCAAGCGAAATGCTCGGCTGGAGCATGTTCGCCGGCAAGCGGAACGCCGGTTTGCGGATCGTATGAAAATAAGACTTTTGCGCATTTGCAAGCGAAGTGGTTAACGCTCGGCGATCGCGCCGGGCGGCGGCGCACCCGGCCAACAAGGTAAAAATCGCGCGTCCCGAAACACCAAAACGTAACGGCCTTCTAGCATAGTATCTTGAATCGAGGGAAAGAAGCCGCAATGTCGACACCGGAAAATCGAACGATGGAAAAGCTGACGCAAGAGCGCCGAAACCTAGCGCGCCACCGCGCCCTCAAGAGAGCGCGCATCATCTTCAAGGGCCACTGCGCGACAATCGATTGTACGGTCCGCAACCTGTCGGACCGGGGCGCCTGCCTCAATGTGGAAAGTTCCATCGGAATTCCCGATTCATTCGATCTTGTATTCGACCACTCATCCGTCCGCGAGTGCCTCGTGACTTGGCGGAAAGCTACACAGATCGGCATCGAGTTCGCCTAAGCGATGCTCCGCCTCGATCGAGCTTTGTTCGATACGGAAATCGAACGCCGAATCAGATTTTCCGACACCGGCTAAGTGCAGTTAATCATTGCCGAGTTGGCCTTTGAGCCGGGATTCCCCATAAACTACGATGCCGGGTTGACCGCCATTTCGTTCCTGGCCGCGATAGGAACCGTCTGGCTCGGGATGTCTGTCGTGCACCGGTATGCGGATCCAGAGGAGGGCGGCGCCATGATCGGGGCGGGCATCGCCGCGATGCACTATATAGGGATGGCCGCGTTGCGGGCG
>DASYNQ010000010.1:0-6858 GCA_036008425.1 Methylocella sp.
CGCGGCACCGGGCTGGGCCTGCCGCTGACCAAGGCCTTGGCCGAGGCCAATCACGCCTCCCTTACCATCAAGAGCAAGGAACACGAGGGCACTTTGGTCGAGGTCGTCTTCCCGCCGGCGCGCATCCTAGCCGAATGATCCCGGCTCCAGAGGGCGGCTTGACCGCATCGAAGCCGGTAGTCGGGCAAGTTTCTAGGAGCCTGCAAGCTAACGTAACTTGAGCGCAGCGATAGACGTCAGCCAGTTCCTGAAGTGGGCGAAGAGCTGCGGTGTCGATAAGACACTTATTGGATTCCCCCGACAAGGGGCTGGGCCCCAGCCTTGCTCTCGGTGGGGTGTGGATTTAATAACGCGCGGATGCGCAAAAGAAACACGGCAATCAAAAATCCGGCGGCCAAAATTTTGGACAGCACCACTTCCGCGCCCGGTACAAAGCCGAATACGCCACCGAAAAAAATCCCCCCGCGCGCCGCGAAACCGGAAGGCGCACGGCAAATGCCCCCGGACCCGGCACGGATAGCCGAGATTTTCCGCCGCTTCGAAGCCGCCAATCCGCGCCCAAAAGGCGAACTCGACTATGTGAACGCCTTCACCTTGCTCGTCGCGGTGGTGCTTTCGGCGCAAGCGACCGACCTCGGCGTCAACAAGGCCACGCCCGCGCTTTTTGCCGTGGCCGGCAGTCCAGCCAAAATGGCGGCGCTCGGCGAAGAAAAGCTCCAGGACATGATCAAGACGATTGGCCTTTACCGCACCAAGGCAAAAAACGTGATCGCGTTATCGCGGCGGCTCGTCGAGGATTTCGGTGGCGAGGTGCCGCACAGCCGCGAGGCGCTCGAAACGCTCCCCGGAGTTGGCCGCAAGAGCGCCAACGTCGTCATGAACACTGCTTTCGGCGCGCCGATGATCGCCGTCGACAGGCATATTTTCCGGGTTTCCAACCGCGTTCCTCTTGCAATCGGCAAGACGCCGCTTGAGGTCGAATGCGGGCTGGAGAAAATCATTCCCTCTGCGTTCAAGCCCCATGCGCATCATTGGCTGATTCTGCATGGCAGGTATATCTGCAAGGCGCGCCGCCCGGAATGCGAACGCTGCTTAATCTCTGATCTCTGCCAATGGCCGGACAAGCGGGCCTGATTTACCTCGGGCGCATTTCCCCCGGAACGCATGAGATCGTCGAACGAGGCGAAGCGGCGATCCGCCGCCATGGCAAGGAGCGCAACGATGACAACCCGGCATTAGCGCGCGCGGACCCGAATGCTGCAGCCAAACACCCGCGCCGCGCGGGCGTGTAAAGTATGTCATACGACAATCGTCAGCCGCTCCGCGGCGCGGGTAATCCCGGTATAGAGCCAGCGGTTGCGGTGTTCGCGAAACGCGAAGCTTTCGTCGAACAAAACCACGTTGTTCCATTGCGACCCCTGCGCCTTATGCACGGTGAGCGCATAGCCGTAATCGAACTCATCCGACTCCCGCCGGACTTTTGGGCTTAGACTTTCTTCGAGTCCTTGAAAGAATTCCGGCAGCACGCCGATGCGCAGCGGCTTGCGGGCCGGATCATCCTCCGGCACAATGTTCAGCGCGCGCTTCTTCTTGCGCGTTGGCGCGGTGGTCTTCACGAGCCAGATCCCGCCGTTCAAGAGACCCTTGGTCTTGTCGTTTTTGAGACAGACCAGCTTGTCGCCGACTTGCGGAAAAACATCGGCGTGCCCGAATAGCTCGCGCATCCTTTTGTTGTACGAGTGGCGGGTGCGGTTGAGGCCAACGAGCAGCTGATCGGCCGCGGTCACCGTGCCGGAATCGATGTCGCGGCGATCGACGACGAGGCTCTCGCCATAAGCGCCGAGAGAAAGCCTTCCTCCTTCGCGCACAAGCATGGACATTTTGATGATCGGATTGTCCACCGCTTGGCGATGTACCTCGTTCAGCATCACGTCGGGCGGCCCTTCGGTAAAGAACCCCCCGCCCTTGACAGGAGGCAATTGCGCCGGATCGCCAAGGACCAGCACCGGCTTGCCGAAGGACAAAAGATCGCGGCCGAGTTCCGCATCGACCATTGAACATTCGTCGATGATGACGAGGCTCGATTTCGTAACCGCGCTGTCTTCGTTGAGAACGAAGGAAGGCTCCTGCGCATCGGTCGCCCGCAGCCGGTAGATCAAGCTGTGGATCGTGCGCGCTTCCTTGCAGCCCTTGGAACGCAAAACGAGCGCGGCCTTGCCGGTGAAAGCAGCGAAAACGACGCCGCCATCGCTATCCTCGGCGATTTTCTTGGCGAGCGTGGTCTTGCCGGTGCCCGCATAGCCGAAGAGCCGGAACAATTGCGGGCCGCCGCGTTTCAACCATGCGGCGACGGCGTTTAGCGCGGCCTCCTGCTGCGGCGGCCAAATCATACTCATGCGGTTCCTGAGTTCATCGGATTTTGCTCATCTCTCGAGGTGCCTATCCGTTCATACCACCGGGAACCGCATCGCCTAGCATCGGGAGGCGGGAGCCCGGCGGTTCAATTCCCGGCGCGATTCCGTGGCCGCCCAGAGCCGGCGTGCGGTTCTGGACAGCCGGGACGAATACGTGATTTTGTGGGAAACCACCCCGCGCGTGGGAGTGCGGTCGTCCTTGCGGCCCGGCGTCAAGCCGGCTCGTGTTTCTCGGACGAGGCAATGTATTTCCGCCAGCCTTCGGCGCGAAGCTGGCAGGCGGGACACGAACCGCAGCCATAACCCCAACCGTGCCTGATTGCGCGCTCGCCGAGGTAGCAGCTATGGGTCGACTCCACGATTAAATCGACGAGCGCGGTTCCGCCGAGCGTTTCCGCGAGGCGCCATGTCGCCGCCTTGTCGAGCCACATCAAAGGAGTTTCAAGAACAAAACGGCTATCCATGCCGAGATTCACGGCGAGTTGCATGGCCTTCACGGTATCGTCGCGGCAATCCGGGTAACCCGAAAAATCCGTTTCGCACATGCCGCCGACAATATGCTTGAAGCCGCGCCGGTAGGCTAGCGCCGCGGCTAGCGTCAAAAACACCAGGTTGCGGCCGGGCACGAAGGTATTGGGCAGGCCGCGCGCGCCGGTGGCGATCTCGACATCGTGGGTCATCGCCGATGTGGAAATTTGCGCCAAAGCCTCGATGCGGACCAGGTGGTCCTCGTCGAGGCGGTCGCGCCACGCGGGGAAATTCTGGCGAAGCGATTCGCGGATCGTGGCGCGCTGGTCGAGCTCGATGCGATGCCTTTGGCCGTAATCGAATCCAATCGTCTCGACCCGCGCATATCGATCGAGCGCCAAGGCAAGACAAGTCGTCGAATCCTGGCCGCCGGAAAACAGGACGAGCGCCCCCGCCGCGGCCCCGGTCATCGCGCGGCGCCCGTCCGGCCCGGCGGTGCCCCGGACAACCGCTGCGCGAGCGCTTGTTGTAATGCGGAGCGCCAGTCTGCCTCCGCCAAGTTCCGCGAAAAGCGCGCGATGCTATGTCGAAGCTCGGGCAGGCGCGCCTGTGGTTCCTCTTGTCCCATGTGCGCGAGTAGCCGCATTTCATCCGCGATTTCGTCCGTGTTCAAGAGGTGGCCCTCACCTACGCCTTCTGCTCGTTTTCATACCTCCAGCTATGGCTTTCGGCGAACTTTATGAATTCCTTGAGGTCGCCCTCTCGGTCGCGCGCCCAAAGGAGACCGATCGCCCTAGAGAGGCCCAAATCTGACACCACCACTTGCTTTACAGTCGGCATCTAGAAGTGGGCGGGGAAAAGTGCGAGGCCTACTCCGGCAGCGACCAGAGCCAGCGCCCTGTCATCTTGGTCGGTCTTATACATAACACGTAGTTCGACGCCGTGAGAATTCAGGACATCGGTCACGTCGTGATAACTGGCCTGTCGAAGCCGGTCGTCTGCCGATGGCAAAAATCTTTGTGCGCGAGGCGTGGACGGCCTCCTATGCGGCATGACAAAGAGGTGTCGCTGGCATTGCACTTCCGGCCTTTCATTGAAACCACAATTGACAGCGGCGACAATCGCACGCTAGTGTAACTTGGTAGGGGCTAGGCGTTTTGACTACCGCTGTGCACTACGATTATAGAGCTATCCCAATCTATAAGGCGGCGTTTATCAGGATTGAAATCAATCCGGCAAGGTTTCCGGTTTGGAGCATAAGTTCGAACAACGCGAAGGAAGAGGTTTGGGTTGTGATTCCATGACACGGCTGCGTCAACCGAACAGCGGGCGAAGGGCATGGGCGATACCACAAGAGCGAGACAGGCGGCAGATTCGGGCATGTTGATGGCCGATTGTCCAGGATCGAATTGTCGATGAGCGAACCTGAATTGACACAAGATGCGGCTGATCCCCCGGACCGTCCCCGCGAAGCGAGCTTTTTGCGGCGGAAGTTGCCTTACATCGCCGTGCTAACGCTGGCAATTGTCGGTGTGGCCTATACCAACATGTCGCACCAACCTATTTCTGGCTTCTGGGAGTTTTTGGCTATTGCGATCGGAGCTGTCAGCGTTGTCACGGTATGGCCTAGCGTTGACGACAGGAAAGCTCGCTTTCGGCTGATTTGGACTCAAGCACTCCACTGGGCGACTATTTTGGTGGTCATGAACATCATGCTATTGACCCACGTTCAAAGGATGGTGCCTGCGCCTGCAAACAGTCTAGTTCTTTTGATGTTCCTTGCACTCGGCACTTTTCTCGCCGGAGTAAATCTCCTATCCTTTCAAATCTGCTTTCTGGGCCTCGCTATGGCACTTTCGGTGCCGGCGATCGCGTGGTTCAAACAGTCCGCACTCTTTTTGCTCTTGGCCGCTGTCCTTCTCATCGGGCTTGGCATCACCTTCTTGCCAAGCCGCAGCAAAAAATACACTGCGTAATCGCCCGAAAGCGGAGAACCGTTAGACCAGTGTCGCGAGGCCGGGTCGTGCGCCATCTCCTATGCCCGCTACCGGTTTCCGCCCGATCGTCCCCTTCGTAGTGGCGCTGTCATCTCGGCGTTACTTGGCGTTAGAGACAGTTCATCGTCGACCTGTCGGCTGAAGCAGCGTAAATGGCGACGTATATTGCCCCCCCATCCGGCGCATGCGTAAAGGGAGATGCTCAAATGTCCGATCTCGTCGTCATTGTCTACCCGACCCAGGAAAAAGCCGAAGAGGTGCGAAAGCGCCTTTTCGAACTGCAGAAGGAATATATCATCAAACTCGGGGACGCAGTCATCGCTACCAAATCCACCGATGGTCAGATCCAATTGCATCAGGTCGTCAACACAACAGCGTCCGGTGCTGTTTCGGGCAGCTTCTGGGGCTTGCTGATCGGAGTGCTTTTCCTCAATCCGATTCTCGGCGCGGCTTTAGGTGCTGCGGGCGGCGCGCTGGGAGGCGCGCTGACGGACTTCGGCATCAATGACCAGTTCATGGAGCAACTCGCAGAAAGAATCCATCCCGGTGACGCCGCCTTATTTGTGCTCATCAGGGAGATGACGGCGGATAAGGTGATCGAACAGATCAAGGACTACGGTGGCGTCGTGCTGAAAACGTCACTCGCTGACGCGAAGGAACAGGCGCTTCGCCACGCTCTCGCCGGCGCCGTGGAATCCGATGCGCCCGCGTCTGGCGCCTCGTCCTGACTAAGCCTGACTACCAGGTCATCAAGGCGGCGTTGCCGCCTTGATTGGCGTTTCGGCTGGGGCGCCTCGAATGCCCTCTTCAATCCTCTCGATCATGTAGGGGAAGAAGGGGTTCGAGGACATGCGGAGCAAGGCATCCAGGCTAACGATGAGCGTGCCCCGTTCGCCACGCGGCGCAACCGCGCCGAGGTTGACGCCGAAGTTCTCGGCCGGATCGGGCTGCATTCCATAAAGTGAATCGCTCAGTGGAAACGGCAGGGCAACATGCGAGAGCGAGAAGACGCCCGGCGGATAGGCGAGCCCCAGGGCGCGCGATTGGTCCTCGACGGCGCCGGCCTCCGTCACGCGTTCGACGACCTCAGCGCTGTCGGGCGTTGCATTGGTGATGATCGTCGACCTGAACAACCGGGGCTGCGCCGGCAGGAGTCGCGACAACGCCGTCTCAGAGGTGGTCCGCAACAATTGGCCGAACTTGGCGGTCCGGTTCAGATCGAACAGCACGAGTTCGCTGCCATTCGATGGAAGTTGGGCATATAAAGCCGAAACGATTGAGCGCGTGCTGACGGTAAAGTCGATAACGGATTGAAAGGTCAGGAGTGGCGCCAGGCGATCCAGGCGTTTTTCCCGAGCAAGGCGCGCGATCTGCTGCTGCAGCGCGTCGCTCAGGAGAGAGGTTTGCCGTGCGCCGTTCACCGGAAACGAATTATATTTGAACGGATTGAACTCCGGCACCACGGCGAGCCACGCGGCCTTCGCAAAGGCCGGGAAAATTGACGGCCAAGCGGCAAATCCGGCGAACCGCGCAAATCGCGTGATCCCGATCATCGGCGAGATGAGCACGAGACGATCCGGCCGCGTCAGCCGCGGATCCTCGAGGGCGTCGAGCGCATATTTCAACGCGAGGGCGCCCCCGTTGGAGAAACCGATCATATGCATTGGGAGCGATGGGCCGATGCGCCGTCGCGCCTCTCTGACGGCGAGCCGCGTCGCCGCCATCCAGTCTTGCCACTCGACGCCGGTCAAAGCGCCCGGAACGGTGCCGTGCGCCGGCAGCCTGATTGCGATCGAGACATAGCCGTGTTCGCGATACCGCCGGGCGATATGGCGCAAACTATAAGGAGAATCCGTTAGCCCGTGCAAAAATACGACGGCTCCGGCCGGGGTTCCATCCGGCTCGAGCACATAGGATCTATTCCAGTCTTGCGAAAAGCCTTCCGGATAGACGGGACTGCCCTCGAAATAGCGATTGAC
>DASYNQ010000011.1:0-5628 GCA_036008425.1 Methylocella sp.
CTCCAACCATTCATCCGAACGGGCCGCCTGTTGCCTTTCCTCCACAATTACAATCATCATCGGCCTCACTTCGGCATCAACGGATGCCCCCCTAATCTCAAGGATCCCAACAAACAACCTATCGAGACATGACACCTAGTCGTGTTACATGCGGGTCCCTTGAATGATCTCTATCCAGGCTTCCGCGCCTTGGGATTTGCCTACCACCGCATCAAGGCGCTGCCCCACGTCATCCCCGCGCCGATCGCCATCATCGCGATAAGATCGCCCGGCTTGAGAAGGCCCGCCCGGTTCGCCTCATCGAGCGAAATCGGCAGCGAGGCACTCGACGTATTGCCGTAACGTTCGAGGTTCAGCCAACATTTTTCGAGCGGAATGCCGAGCCTAGCCAGCACCGATTCGACAATCCGGGCATTGGCCTGGTGCGAGACAATGTGGTCGATGTCGCCGACTGTCAGCCCGTTCGCGGCGAGCGCTTCGAGAATCGCTTGCGGAAGCACGCGGACCGCGAACTTATATATCTCGCGTCCGTTCATCGCGATCTTGTGCATGTTCTTGGCAAGCACTTCGGCGGACTGCGGATGCTTGCTGCCGCCGCCCGGTATCGACAACATTCCAGCGGCGGTTCCGTCGGAATGAAGATGCGTCGACAGGAGGCCGCGTCCAGGATCGCGGGCCGGTCCGACGACCATCGCGCCCGCCGCATCGCCGAACAGCACACACGTGTTGCGATCGCTCCAATCGACGAGACGGCTCAAGAGCTCGGCGCCGATTACGAGCACCCGCTGGGCTTTGTCGGTCTTTATGAATTGGTCGGCGATGCTCAACGCATAAAGAGAGCCCGCGCATGCGGCGGAAACATCGAAGGCAAAGGCGCGCGCCGCGCCGAGCTTGGCTTGAACGATAACGGCACAGGAAGGCAGCGGCATGTCGGGCGAGACTGTGGCGACGATGATCATGTCGAGATCTTCGGCTCTGGTGCTGGCCATCGCAAGCGCGTGCCGCGCCGCGACAACGGCCATATCCGAAGTGACTTCTCCTTCCGCCGCGATCCGGCGTTCCCTAATCCCCGTGCGCGCGATGATCCAGGCATTGGTCGTGTCGACCAGCTTTTCAAGATCTTGGTTCGTCAAAATCCGTTTCGGACAATAGGCGCCAGTCCCGAGAAGGTGCGAGTGCAACAAAAAACCCGGGCCCCTTTTTGCCACTGCAATGGGAGCCTCAACGGAGGCCCACACTGCCAGAATAACTCGATAAGCCCAAACGGCAAATTTCGCCAGCCGATCGAGGCCCCGTGGCTCGAAGAAGGTGGGATCAATCATCAATACTCGTTAATATTTTGAAATAGACACGCACCTTGGGCGCCAGGAACGGTTCCCATCCGGGCGAATGGTTTACGAGCTTGAAGATTTTTCCGCCGAAGCATTACTAAGCCCGCCGCTGCGCGGTAACAAGCACGGCCAGACGTGTCGCGTCACGGGAAAACTTCAGATCGACGCCAGCGGCGCTAGCGTCTCCGAGAATCCGACGGATGGAGTGCTCTGACCTCTCGACAAGAACCCAATCTCCGAAATACGTCATCCAGGTTCGATATGGATTAGGCTCCGCGAAATTGGACAGGCACAATTTCCCCCGTGGGACCAGGCAGGCGATAAGCCGGCTGGTCATTTTGCAGAACAGATCATCATTGAGGTAATCGAAAATTCCACCTGCGACGATCAAATCGAATGGCCCAAGCTCGCTGAAACGTCTCATGGACCGGAAGAGGTTGCCCGCGACGGGCCGAAGCTGATGCTCAATCTCCCGCAGATGCGCGGTTGAGAATCGAATGGCCTCCTCATCTAAGTCATTGAGGAAAAAACGGGTGTCGCCTATGAGATTGGTTAGGCAAAGACGCAAATCGCGACATCCCCTGCACGCCACCGAGAGCACCTTTCGCGCGCCCCCTCGGACGGCAGATCTGATGTGCTCTGCCTGCCAAGCGACTTTGTTGCGGTGCTGTTGCGCGGCCGGGAAGGAAAAAAGATACCGCTCTAAATAAGCCGCGATCGAGCGTGGTGGCGACTGAAGCCGACTTTCACATAGCCATTCGATCGTCAGGTAATCTCCGACTACGCCCCGGGGCCAGGAATATACCCGTTGCCAGAACGGGGATTGCGCATGGACCGCGCGTGCCGGTTCGATCAGAGCCCGAATCTCCTGGTCGCCACTGCCCGCCAGCAACGCATCATCGATGGCCGAACACAATTGCTCCACTGCACGCACAGTCTCGCGATACGCAGCGTCATAATCCATTGGCAATCGATTTTTGAGGGCAACGAAGTCGTCAACGGCGTTACTGATCTTCGACATCGGATCAGCCGACCCGCGGCTCTCTAATACGCAGGATGATTTCATAACGGGTATCTCCAATTCGTCGATCAATGGCGGCAAAAGATGCCGTCGTGATTTGCGTTGGATTGGAAGCGATTCACGTGATTTTCCAGCGTGGCGACATTATCCGATCGCGCCGCCCGGTCGGCCCCCATTCAGGGGATGACGGACGTTAGCCGTCCGATTTTTTTTCTCGGCTGATTCAACCAATTGGCTGATTGGGTGCGCGGGAAGGTCATTTGATCGCGCGGTCTAAATCCGTGCTTTTTGCACCGCAAAGCCTCGCCCAGGCGCTATCATGCCCGCCCCTTTGTGCGAGCCTGGAGGCATGCAAGGACGCTCGCCAGCCGTTTGCTAACCCCGTCTCAAAAGCAAATTCCGGTGAACCGCGCTTTGCACGCGGGGCAATCAATCCGCGCTGGGCAGGCTGCGGATTGTGAATTCGATGCGGTCGCCGGAAAGCTCACGTCAGGATTCAATTTCCGTCATATAGAAGCCTTCGGGAACTTCGCGAAATACTCGCGCGCCTTGTCGCGCGCCTCGCCACGAGGAGGATGGTTTGCGTTTAGGAGCTTGATTCGCGAACAGGGAAATCTGTTGCCCGGCAAAGATCATGGCAAAACAAAAGAGGCTTAATAGCGCGATTCGCTATAAAGGAGAACCGCTCACGGTTCAGCCGCGGCGTTTGTCGCGGCCTTGCTTCTCGCCCGGCAACAACCGGTAAGTTTGCTGCAGAAATCCGATCGTCTCGCGGGCGGCGCGCAAAGAGCGATTATCTACGCGCGGCCTTACCGCCGCCAAAGTCCAGTTAGCGGAACCTTCGGCATTGGAGCGCGGCTGGATTAAAATCTCATTGACCTGTTCGAATCCGGGGCATTGCTTCAGGGTCCGCAGACAGACCTCTTGGAGCTCCGCGGAAGACCGGACCTCGCGTCGAATTGCTTCACCGGTCATTGTGTCTCCTCGGTTGGCGGATTGAATACCTCTCCCCGCGCGAAATCGAGCGTTGAGAACTCCACCGCTCGCGTTGGGCCGGCGCATGAATTTGGCCCCCTAAAGTTAGGCTCTGAAGTTAAGCATTGACTTCGCCGGGCTCCCTAGTCTTCGCAATGGCATTCCACGACTCTTTGCTGCCGTATGCTCAACGACCGACAGGTGAACGCGACAATGGCGCTTCCGTTCCCTGACATGCCAACCCCTTTCCTTTCGCCTGCGAGCCGGTGAAGTGTTTTTCAATCTTGACTTCGCGTACGGAATGACTCGCCGGGGTTGACCGGAAGTGAAAACAAAAGCTAGTGTGCGTCCGAGTCTTGGGGGAACCACTCCGAGTCTTGGGGAACGCTCTGGGCAAAAAGGGGCTTGAATGCGCATGTTTTTCGGGATCATACTTGGCATAGTCCTTACGATCGGCGCGGCATATGTGTCCGATTCGATACGCAATACGAGCGGCGCCGAAGGAACCGCTGAGCGTCCGGTGGTCAACTGGGATGTGGTCAATCACGGTCTCAAAGCCTTATCGTCCACCGTCCAGGGCGGCTGGGCGCGGTTGACCGGGCACGCCAAGGACAACTGATTCAGCTTGAACATAACGCTTCGCCACTGCCGTTGCCACGACCATGGCAGGGATCGGGCACGCACGGTCCGGGGAAGATTGCCAAAGGCATCTCCCGGGCAAATATTTGGCGTGCTGCTCACCTCCACGGCAAACCGCGAGAAAACAATGGTTCGGGCGGGCCATTGCTTCGCGCGGCGGCGGCGATGCGAAAGCCAGCACGTGGCCCAAGCGGAGCGGGGCCTCGGGTTTCCCGCGGGCGCCCGGTCATTCGATTTTTTCATTCGGATAGACGCCCCACAGATTCGATTGCTGGATAAAGCCATCGAAGCCATCGCCCGAAACACGGCACCAGGCGCCGTCGCAGCCGCGCACGCTTGCGATCACATTTGACTGCAACTTCGCGACCGGCGCCGATTTCGGGCTCGCCTTGCTGTAGAGGATCGAGTCTATTCCCTTTTTCCAAGGCGCAACCAAAGCCGTGCGCCTTCCCGAAAGAAGCGAATGGAGCACCCAGCCCTCCGCGCCTTCGGAATCGCGGACCTTGCGCCAAATTTCAAATTCGGCGGTGATCTCGACGGGGAGTCCCGCGCGTTGAAAGACCCATATGGTCCGATGGTCCTTGGAGGGGCCTTCGCGCAGGTTCACGCGATCGGACTTCAGGCTCACATAACGCGGAACCGGTAGGCCGCTGGCGGAGCCAATGTGGTCAGCTTGCGCGGTTCCTCCAGCAGCCAAGGCACTGAAGGCCGCGGCCATGGCGAGAAGGGCGCGATGGACGACTTTATTCCCAAGCGGTGCGATTTGGCGCATCCGGGCCACCAAGGTTCTCGTCATCGGTGCGTGGCCTCGTTGATGTTGCGGCGCTTCAAAGCGGTTGGCTCAGGTCATGAACGATGGACCGCGCTCTTCGTTGCGTTCTCGCATCGCGCCCTCCTTTAGAGCGCGTCCCGATCAAATGGAACCATTTGATCGATAAGGACTCGCTCAAAATCAATGAGTTGGAGCAAGTCGGAATCGAAAAAGTCGAGCAACTTTTTCTGGACATGCTGTCGGAAAACAACGGAAACCAACGAGAGTGCACTGCTCGTTTCCCGCTGGCAATGGAGATCTGCCGACGTTCTTGTCTTTGACCGGCCATCTGCTACAGAAACCGCGAGGAAAGGCAATGAACGCAGAGACGCTCCTCTTGTGTGCCGGGCATCGTTAACGCCCGGTGAAGACGGAGTGGCAAGTCCTCGCAGGTGATCAGCAGGCGGCTTGGCCAGGCGCGATCGCGCCGGGCGAAAACCGGGCCTATTCGCATGATCCGGCGGTTCTTTTTAAAATCGCATCCGGCGGACCTAAGGGACAAGGAAGAGAATGGGCCGGAAAAAACCGCTCGTGATCGTGACCCGCAAATTGCCGGACGCCGTCGAAACCCGGATGTGCGAGCTTTTCGATGCGCGGCTGAACATCGACGACAAGCCGATGCCGCGCAGCGCTCTCGCCGAGGCCATGCGTGCCGCGGAGGTGATCGTTCCCACCGTTACCGACAGAATCGATGCCGAGCTGATAGGAGTAGCCGGGCAACAGATGAAGCTCATCGCCAATTTCGGCAATGGTGTCGACAATATCGACGTGACCGCCGCCTTGGGACGAGGGATGACCGTCACCAATACGCCAGGCGTCCTCACCGAGGATACCGCCGACATGACCATGGC
>DASYNQ010000012.1:0-8032 GCA_036008425.1 Methylocella sp.
AAGGCGGACGCGCGGCATTAGGCGTTCCCCGACTCTCGGCCACGCTCGCCGCACTTCTCCGGCGTGTTTTGGTAAACGCTGAATCCTGCGGCGAAGAGCCGGGCCGAGGCCGCGTCAAGAAGCTCGGAAAAGTGCGAGAAAAAATTCTTCGCACTTTCCATATTTTCGACCAATCCGCACATGGCGTCCCCGTCTTTCTCGAACATTTCGCTTAGCTCAGCCTTGGTTCTGTACATCATCACGAGGGCCATGCGGCAGGTGATCAGGTGGGAAAGTCCATTCTCCATGAATTGCTCATTATTGGGCAGCTTTTTGGTATTGACCTCCTGCCATGGCTCGAAATCCATCGCCGCGGTTTCGGCTTCGGTAAGGACATGGGCGCGGCGTCGTTTTGGCGCGGTGCATTTGGCCGGTGCTTTGCGGGTCTTCGGGTTGGTTGTCATTTGCTACTTCTGCCCTTCCGGATTGGCCTGCGCATACTTGTCAGGCTTGACGCACTGGTCGAGTTGTATCCTGACAATCTCTAACTTCACGTCGATTACCTTGAGGAGTGCCATCATTCCTCGACGGTCGTTTTCATCGTGCAGCCTATCCGCGGCCATAAACGCCGCATAAAGCAAATTAGAGACGTCGATCAGATCAGCGCGCGCCGTCGAAAGCGCGTCCGGCTCTTCTGTTGATTTGCTCATGGCTTCCTCCTATGCCGCCGCGCGGTCTCGCCATATCATTGCAGACGCGATTCGAACGATTGGTGAAAAGATCAATCTGAGCAGCGCGCGGACAACAGCCTGGTGCGCCGCATCTCTTCCATGCCGGCCTTGCGTGCTGCCTCCTTTGTATTCCCCAAAACGCCGGGCAGCGATTTTAAAATGTTCTCCAGCATCATCAGGCCGCCACCATCAGGCCGGTCGTTTTCCTTGATCATGTCGGCCGCAAACTCTAGAATCTCGCGCACGTCGTCAAAATCTTGCGGGAGCAATCTCGAAAGCTTCATTTCAATTTCGCTCTGTTCGTCTCCGTGCTGGCAAATGAGAGCCTCGGCTTCCTCATCCGTTTTGGCGATCGCGGCCTGATTGACTTGCTCGGCCTCCAAAAATCGCCAGAGTGCAACGAGCCTCTGAATATCGCTGACCCGCCTCGACTCGCCTATTGTCATTGTCATTGCATCCTCCTGTAACTAGGACCTTCGGTTCGCGAAAAAACCCCTGCCGGGAATCCGGCAAGGGCTTGTGATTATGCAGCTTCGCCTTGGTAAAGCGCAGCTACTTCCGCGACGAATGCGGCGCGCAGCTTGCTCGCCCGTTCATCATAGCGGCGCTCCAGGTCAGCCATGCTCGCATTGAAGCGGTAGCGGGCGCTTTCGATCGCCGTCACCGTATCACTGTCATCGATTTTCCTGGCGGTTTCGAGCGCAGGCGCCCAGAAAATCTCTGGTCGTGTCATTGATTTTGTCATTTTTGCTCATTGCATTTAAAGGCAGTCCTTGCTATATATAACAGGCTTTCCGGAAAGCGCAAGCGCCATTCTGGCGTTTTGCGAAAGAGTTGCGGCTCGCGGACGTAGCCGCTAAAGCTTAAGGATGTTTACGAACATGCAATCAAGAGCCGCGCGCGGCCTGCTTCAATGGACCCAAAACGACCTGGCCCGCGAGACAGGCATCAGTGCCACGACAATCCGTAATTTTGAGAACGGAAAGACCGCGCCGCAACCCGCGACGCTGACTGTTATGAGGCAGACTTTTGAACGGCACGGGGTCGAGTTTAATGCCGACGGTCGTGGCGTCAGGTTGAAACATGAAGGCCGAGAGGCAAGCGAAAATGAAAAAGAATGAAACGCGCGATAATATCGCCTTGTCCGACATCCACGTCAGCGAAGACCGCCTGCGAAAGCTTGATCCAAAATTGGTGGATACCCTGGCCGAGTCCATGCGCGGGCAAGGACAGCTGCAACCAATTCTTGTTCGCCACCGGCGGGACCGATACGACTTGATCTCCGGCCGTCACCGCCTGGAGGCCGCGAAGAAGCTAAACATGCGCATCCGCGCCGAGGTTAATTTCAACTTCAATGGCGACGATATGCTCCTAGCCGAGATCGACGAAAACCTAATTCGCGGAGAGCTTACACCAGCCGAGCAGGCGGAACATCTCGTCAAGCGCAAGGAAATTTACG
This sequence comes from Methylocella sp., assembly GCA_036008425.1. Classification (GTDB taxonomy): domain Bacteria; phylum Pseudomonadota; class Alphaproteobacteria; order Rhizobiales; family Beijerinckiaceae; genus Methylocapsa. The sequence continues at coordinate 2,170 of DASYNQ010000012.1, forward strand.
AGAGGAAGCATCCCGAGACGAAGCAGCATGTCGCAGGCGGAAAAGCCCGGCATGGCTTAGCAAGCGACAATTTGTCGTTTGCTTCCTCAACGGCTGAGGCCACGGGCAAGGATCGCCGTACAGTTGAGCGCGGAGTCGCGCGCGGCGAGCAAAGCCGGCTGAAGGAAATCAGCGGCACTTCCCTTGATAAGGGCATCGAACTCGATGCCCTCGCCAAGCTCGAAAAGACCGATCCCGTCAAACGCGACACGATTATCGACCTGGCCAAGGCCGGAGAGAAAGTCACCGCCAGGACCCCGGTCCGTACCATGACCGCGAAGCAACAAGCCAAGCCTGACAACAATATATCGGCCCGGCGATATCCCGGTTGCCGAGTTGCCGAAGAAATTGCCGAATGGGCGAAGAAGCTCGACCCAAAGGAGGCGCCGGGCATTGTCAAACTGCTCCTGGAGCAGGCCCGCGAAGATCCGTTTTCCTCAGATTTTCAGGCGATGCTTTTAATGTCCACTTGGAACGCGGCGGGACCGGAGGCACAGCAAGAGTTCATGAGGAGGATTAAATGAGCAAAACATTTATCGCGATCGCGACGGCGGCGGTGCTGGCGTCGAGCAGCGCAGGAGCCGGAATCATCACCTGCCAGCCCTTGGGTGATGCCACGGCGTGCAGCGACGGAACTATCGTCCAGACATTCGGCGACGGCGCCTATATCACCCGCGATCCACCGAGGGACCAATGGGGGCAGCCACGCCATGACAACCGAGATCCGCCGTGTGACGGCCCGGGTTCGCCGCGGGATAACCGCGCCCAGTGTGAGGACGACCAATGACATTGGCTAACGAAGAAATGACATTGGCCGAAGCGACCGCCGAATTACAAAGGATCCAACAGGACCTTGTCGTGTGGGGTGCTGCCGTAAAACATTTTGATTTTCCTGCCGTGCTAATTACCGAAACGGGAACATGCGCCATCGGAGCGCCCGTCCGCGTCCTTAAGCTGCTGGCGGAGGGGCTTGCCGCCTTTGCCGACTGCATTGCGCCGCGCATTCAAACCACGGACCAAACAGATGAAAAAGAGACGCCGGAGACACGACAATGATTCACATACTTTTGATTCTAGCCATAGTTGCGTTCCTCTGGCCGGGCTTCCTTAAGCGCTCGCTGAAGTTTGCCGCGATAGGAGTTGCATGCATTGTGGTGCTTGTGGCGATTATCGCAGCCGGGCCGTCAACTCCAAAGACGAGCGCGAATGCAGTGGTTGCGGCGGCGTCCACCCCAGCGCGTGACAAAGGGGTCCGGGAAGCCGAAGCGTTCGAATACGCCATATCCGAGGCCAACAAAATACCCGTGCCAGCGCAGCATTTTGACCGGGGAGTGTATGACGGGTTTTTGAAGATAGATGCTGACGAAAAGAAGTTTAGCAACTGCGTCGCCAACCAAATTAAACTTCATGGATGGCTTGCACACGCAGCCCAACGCGAAATGTCAGCCCGATATAAGAAATACGGAGCCACCTGCTTCGATATGGGCGTGTCGGTAACGGGAATAGGTGAGGACCAGATCTCGGCGGAAGTTCTAGCATTTGACATGGTTGATTGTAAGCTCGATGCCGAATCCAGCGATATGATGACCTGTCACGATAGAACAATCAGTCATTGGCGGCTGGCTAACGGGGCCGCCAAATATCGCGCCGAAACCCCGGACTAAACCGTTCCCTGCTTTGTTTGCGACTCGGTGGCGTTGCCACCTACAGCTAAACAGTTAAGCTCAAGAAACCAGGGATCTCCTCTCGTGTCGCCTACAGCTTCGATCGATAATACCCGGTAAGTTCCATCCGCCGAAATATCGCCGCGAAACTGCGAAAAGCCGGGCTCATTCAGATTTTGGAGGCTGGTTGGACTTCCGATCGTTAAGTCGGGGGTGATCCGTTGAATTGACTTCTGGTCTATTTGAACGATTGAATTCTTTTGAATCGCCGGGTTCAACAAACATCTAACATTAATTCCGGTGCCGGTTTGCGTCGGCAAGCCGATCATCCCGGTATCGCTATTTAAAATAATAGCGCTTCCCTTACCCGGATCATTGTCCGGCGTGATATGCAGTTGCGGGGTGATGTTATCATAATGGAATGTCGATCCAACGGATTCGGCCAAGGTATGCAAAAAATGCCTGACCGGGCCGAACATGGTCACACTGCGGGGGTATTTGAGAGCCTGCAATTTTTGGGTGGGTATAGTCCCGGCTTGCATCCCAGGAATGGCTTTTAAAAGAGAATTATAAATATCCAAGCCCGTCGACCCGGCCTTCAATGTTGTATTTATATATGAGGCGGTGTGCGCCGTATCGTCGCAACTGGCATAGATCGTGGTTGTCGTATCCGTGGCATTTGCCTTGCCGAGATTGACCTGAATGACCTTGCCGGAAAATATAATACCGACATTATCCTGATATCCCGCCGAGAAAGTAACGGTCCCGCCACCTTTGCTTTTTGCAAGAGATTGAATTGCCGCGGCAGAATCCTTATTCAAATTGTAAAGCGTGAATGTCCCGTTATTGGGAACCCCAACAATCCACGACTTGCAAACGAAGACAACCCGAAGATCGCCGCTAAATGTTTTCCCGCCCGCTTCAAGTTTCCAGGCGCGTAGCCATTGCCGACTCATGACGCGAACGCCGTAGTGTTGCGAATCAGCGTCGCGAGTTTTGGACGCTCCAGTGGCCGTTCCGTCTTGTCCACCGGAAACCCGCCCTTGACATTCACCGCAACATTGGAATTAACCACACGATGATCGTGATGCTCGTTCATCGAGGATTGCCATGGAGTTGCGGGTTTCGCGGCTCTGATTGTCTCAAGCGCCTTATGGAAATCGGCCGGAAGTTTATGCAGGCCAGCCGGCCTTGCCGCCCGCCTGCTCGATCGCAAAGCCGAACGCATTCATGTCCTTGGCCGAGCTTTGCGCCGCCTGCGCCGCGTAGAATAACTCCCCGAGATTCTCGCTAATCTTCTTGACCGCGAAGCCGATACCGGTGGCCGCCGCGGTGGCAGCGGCGCCAAGTGCTGCAACCCTCTTTTCGACAGAAGCAACCGTCTCGTCAAAGTGCTTCTTGCTTTGATCATCGACCTTGAAGACCAATTTCACCAAAAATGATGAAAGAATATCATCGGCCATTTATGCAACCTTCCATTCGCGCAGAGTATGCGATTGCAGCCCATGCATTTGGCGTGCGATTTCCGAGGCAGCGCTATGCGGGTCGGTTGATGCAATTTCAATATTGACGGTCTGATTCCTCGTTCCGTCATGACGGGATAACGACGGCTTTCCGCGACTGCCCAGCGACTTGCCTCCGGTTAGCATCGCAATGTTATGTCGCGCATGCGGATACGCAGCGGCAATCGCCACCAGCTTGGAATGAATGTCATGCAATTCAAGCCGGGATTGCTTGTCTTCGATCGGCCCCAATTCCTGGATCACCGGAGAAAACTGAGATCCAGGTGAACGCCGCTGGCCGCCAATATCGTAATGCATCAAATCCGGAACGCCGCTCCCACGCGTCGTGCCAAACTGAGCGCCGTGAGCAAACCGGGGCGCCAATTCAGGATAACGTTTTAACATTTCCCCGTAAGTGTACCGCGCAAGCCGCCGGTACATCCCTGTCGTATCGGCGCCCCTATTTGGAATTGCCTTCCCATCGGGGCCTATAATGCTAACATCAACGGCTTCCCCGAGACGATGCTTGGATCCGGCACTCCCATGCGTTGGGCTGTAGCCGGAAAAAGGCTCGACCCGATATCCGGCCGGCAAGTGCGCGGCGCCCGCCGCCAAAGAGTCCATCAGCCGCTTGTCGACACCGGCAATCTGCCCCTCGCGGCCCGCCGCGGGCGTGAGAGGAGCCGCCGTTCCAACGCCCGTGATCGCCCTTCCGTCGCCCGTCGCCGCATCGTTCGACGCACGGCCAACGGTCGAGCCGGCATGACCAAACCGCCCACCGCTTCCCGGCGCTCCCGGCGCCTGAACCGGCCCCATGCCGGGCGCGAGGGCATGGCCAATCCCCTCGACGATACCGCTTGCGCCGGCACCAACCCGCACTACCAGCTCTCTTATCTTGTCAGCCAGCGGCCCGGTCACGAGCCAATTCATGAATTCATGCAATACGGTTTTGACATTCTCGAAATTAATCTTCGCCAGGCCTTTTTGCAGGCCATCAAATAATTCATCAGCAATGCGCCCAAACGGAATAGCTCCCAGCTTGCTAATGATATCCGCGACGGTCTGCGCCGTGCTATTCGCGAAAGCCTCGATTGCCGGCCTTTTTTCGGTCAGCCATGCATCGGTGCGCTTAATGGCATCGTCCATCGCGGTCACGAAAGGACCAGATACCAGCTCAAGCGCTTCCTTGAAATGGGTTGTCGCCGCGATCCAATCGTTATGCAGTTCCTTACTCTTCAAGGCGATGCCGTCGAGGCCTTTTACAAAATCCTTTTGTTGCTTGTAGGCAGCATCAAACTCAGGCCGCATAACGGCAAGGATCGTTGCCTCCGAGGTGCCGATATAATCACGCAGCGCCTTGTAATGTTGCGGATCCGTTTGTCGCATCGCCCCAAGCGCCTTGCTCGATGCGACAAGGATCGACTCAGGCGTCGCCATGTCCGCCGCCGATAACTTCAAATTGGTTTTCAGCCAATCCTTGAAGGCCGGCGAGGCGCGCATTTTCGCAACGAGAGCATCCAAGTCCTCGCGAATGCCCGCAACGCTGCCCCCCGCACGCTCGGCCGCATCACCAAGCGCGGTAACATGTTCAGTCGTCGAACCGAGTTTCTGCGCGGCGTAAAAGGTTTCGGTTAGAGAGTCGGCAAATGTTTTAATGACGGCAACTGTTCCGGCCGCCGCCGCCGTAAAGGCCGCCGTAAGAGACGCAATGCCAAGACGGAGCGATTCAAAACCGGCCTCGGCATCCCGAACTTCCCCGGAATTGGGGCCTTGAACGGTGAGTTTTATAAGAAACTCTTCAAGTATCGTCGGCTGCGCCATTAATCAAACCTCAAAAATGCGGCGGCCCGGCGCCCAATGGAGATTAAACCGCCGGGCCGCCTTGCGCGATATAATGTACCGCGCATTCGAAGAAAAAATGCGGCGACTCTGGGTGATGACGGCCCAGAGCCGCCGCCGCCACTTCTTTGTCCGGAGCGTGGGCAGCACGCCTTGGAGCGGGGAATTTTAACCCGCCGGACAACTTTGAGAAGGCGATCAAGCCGCCCTCTCGAATTCATGATGGAAGCTCCGCAGCGGAGTCTTCCAATAATTTATTAAATGCCGCACTCCACGCTGCAGACACGGGAGTCGACTCTAGTCCGTCAATATTCTGACGAAGAACCCTCTCCACCCGTTCGCTAAGCGGCCTCTCAAGCTCGCCGTTGCAACTGGCACGCCAAATGAATCTCAGCACCGACCGCTTATTGACAACCTCAGATTGCAAAGCTGTGAGTTCGTCAATCAGACGAGCAACGTACATCGAATTGCAGATTACCGCCCGCGCCGCTCTCTCAAGACGATCCTTGGCAATCGCAACATCGGCTTCCTTCGTTTTCACCGCGAAGGCGCATTCATCGCTAGTCCGTTCCCAGATGGTGACATCATTTTCAGCCGCCGCTATCTGCGCCCGCGCATCAATCGCCGAGCGTTCAAGCACGGCAGTGTCGCATGGACGTCCTACAGCAACCGACGCTATGAATTCAGCCGCAAGAGCGCCCTCCGGAACCGGCACAGCCTTGCTCAGCTCATCAAGCCGCGCTTGCGACCCCCAGAGCCGGCTTGCCGCCAGTTCCGCGGCCTGCTCGGCCACCTGTAGATCACGCCGTGCACCGGCAT
>DASYNQ010000013.1:0-10469 GCA_036008425.1 Methylocella sp.
GCTCGGACATTATCTGCTGATGGGCCTATCGACGCTCGTCGCTTATGCGGCGTTGGCTTGGTACGACCGGATTGCGCTGCTCCACCTCGGCGTGAAGAATATCTCCTGGGTCTTCATCTCGCTCTGCTCCTTTACGACCTATGCCCTCTCGCATAATATTGGCGCAACCGTTTTTTCGGGCGGAATTGTCCGCTATCGCGCCTACCACACGAAAGGGCTGAGCGCGGCGCAAGTCGCGGTTCTTGTCGCCGTCACCTCGTTGACGTTCCTCCTCGGCACCGTCCTAATCGGCGGCCTCATATCGGTTCTGGAGCCGGAGCAATTAGGCCGCTTCCGCGGGTTGCTGCCGGCAAATTTGCGATTTCTCACCGATAAAACGACCGCCCGGTTGGTGGGCGTGGTTTTCCTTAGCGGCGCCGCCGTCTATGTGATCGGTTCGATTTTCAGATTTAAGCCCCTAATAATAAGGGGTTTCCGGCTGGAATATCCGAAACCGGAAATCACCGCCCGGCAACTGCTGGCGGCGCCCCTCGAAATCCTCGCAGCCGCTGGAATAATCTATTTCGCTTTGCCGGAGGCCGGCAATCCCGGCTATTTCATCGTGCTCGGGGTATTCCTCTTCTCGTTTGGCGCCGCGCTCTGGTCCAGCGCGCCAGGCGGTTTGGGCGTTTTTGAATGGTTCTTCATCAGCGCCATGCCGGAGATGCCAAATACTCAGGTGCTGGCGGCTTTGCTGGTCTTCCGGCTTACCTACCTGCTGATCCCCCTTTTCTTATCGATTTTCGTGATCATCATTTTCGAACGCAACAGGCTAAAGGAAGTGCTTCACCACAAGGACGGCCATCCCGCGCCGGGCTTGGACGTAAAGCCGAAGCCCGACCGCAAGCGGGCGAGCCTCCCTTAAAGAGTTTCCAGAACCACCGTCGCGTCACCAAATTTTGGCAACACGCCGCCGTCCGCTTGCGCGCGCGTCAGCGTGGCTTCCGTAACGGCCGTTGGGAGGCAAGTCCCCAACGAGTTTAGACAGTTTGCGCGATTAAGAAGCCATGCAAAGCCAACCAATCAAAGCGACCGCGAGCCCGGGGTTAGGAGTGATCTTTGCCCTCATGACTCAGTGCTTTTGCTACTTCGGCAAGCAGACGCTTGAGGTCGTCTTCGTCAAGTTCGGCGGTTCCCACCATTTCTATCGACACCGACGGCTTTCCCTTAATGATGGCGCGCAGCAACTGGGGGTCTTCCTTCAGCTTTTCCGCGAGCTTTTTGCGGACGTCCTCTTCTTCCTCCTGCTTGACCGGATCCTCTGCATCAACCTTCCTCACTATGGCGCGGAGACGCTGCGTTTGCTTGCGTGCCTCACGAACGAGCGAAGCTACCTGACTTTGGACCGTTTCAATCGTGTCCGCAGCATCGCTTGCCTTGAACTCAGCCCAACCAAGGGTGCTCCCGATCTCTTCAATCTTAGACGAGATCACGTCTTCCAACTTTTCGACGCTGCTCAATGCATTGGCCATTCGCTCATCAAGACGCGATGTGGCCTCCGTAAATCTCCTGCTGAACTCCTCTCCCTCTCGTTCTAGGAACATCTTCAGGAGTTGTTCAGGATGTATAGGATTATTGCGTCCATCTTCTCGTTTCTTGTAGGTTCCGCTATTGGTTGCGTAGGGCTTGTGGCTACCAGACGGAATCTCGATTCGATAGAAAGGCTTCGAGCTGAGATTTTCGACGACGATCTCATGGCGTCTAACGCCTGAGTCAAGACGCAGACGCGCTGCCCTGTCCCGCTAAGCTTGACCCACTACCCAATCAGCGACTCTCGATGCGTCCCTCTCTCCTCAACCCTCTCTTCGCGACAGCCGCGAGCCTGCCCGGCATCGGGCCGAAAACGGCCAAGCTCCTGGACAAGCTCCTGGCGAAGGACGCCGAAGAAGCCCGCGCGCTCGACCTTCTTTTCCATCTCCCCTATGCGGCGATCGACCGCCGCAACCGGCCAAAGATCGCCGATGCGCCGCTCGATACAATCGTCACGCTCGAAGTCAAGGCCATCGAGCACCGGCCGCCGGGCGCCCGCTCCAAGGCGCCCTACAAGGTCTTGGTCGAGGACGAGACCGGCGACGTCCTCCTCGTTTTCTTTCTCGCCAATCATCATTGGATCGAAAAGAGCTTGCCAATTGGCGAGACCCGCTGGATTTCCGGCAAGCTGGAGCTTTGGGACGGACATCGCCAAATCGTGCACCCAGACCGTGTACTCGACAGCGAAGGCGTCGCCAGAATGGCGCCGGTCGAACCGGTCTATCCTTCAACCGAAGGGCTCTCTCAAAAGACGCTCGGCAGGGCGATCGATGCGGCGCTGGCCAAAATCCCCGCCTTGCCGGAGTGGCATGATGGGACCGCGTTAAATATTCCAGCCCTTCCTTCTTTCGCCGAGGCACTGCGGGAGGTGCATCGCCCGAACACGCCGGAGAGCATCGCGCCGGAGGCGCCGGCGCGGACGCGGCTTGCACTCGACGAATTGCTCGCCTCCCAATTGGCGCTTGCCTTGATGCGCGCGAAAATTCGGCGCGCCCCCGGCCGCGGGAGCCAGGGGGATGGCCGTATCAGAGAGAAGATCGCCGCGACACTCCCGTTTGCACTCACTGGTTCCCAGAAAGGCGCGATGGCCGAGATCGACGCCGATCTCGCCGCGCCCACCCGCATGCTGCGGCTTTTGCAAGGCGATGTCGGATCCGGCAAAACCATAGTTGCTCTCTTTGCCATGGCGGCGGTCGTCGAGGCCGGACGGCAGGCGGCGCTGATGGCGCCGACCGAAATTCTCGCCCGCCAGCATCACCAAACGATCGCGATGTTCGGCGAAGCCGCCGGGCTCAGACTGGCGCTCTTGACCGGCCGCGACGCGACTGCCTCGCGCGGCAAAACCCTCGCCCGGCTGGCGGAGGGCACCATCGACATTGTGATCGGCACCCATGCCTTGTTTCAGGAAAGCGTTGTCTTCCGCGACCTCGGCCTCGCCGTGGTCGACGAACAGCATCGCTTCGGCGTCCATCAGCGCCTGGCGCTGGGCGGCAAAGGCGCGGCGGCCGACATTCTCGTCATGACCGCGACCCCTATTCCGCGCACATTGGTTCTGACTTATTTCGGCGACATGGATGTTTCAAATTTACGGGAAAAGCCCGCGGGGCGCGAGAGGATCGAGACCCGCGCGTTGCCGGTTGAGCGCATGGGCGAACTCATCGCGAGACTGCGGCGCGCGATCGCGGGCGGCGCGCGTGCCTTTTGGGTTTGTCCTCTCGTGGAGGAAAGCGAGGCGCTCGACGTGGCAGCCGCGCAAGAACGATTTCTTCATCTGCAAGAGGTCTTTGGCGATAAAGTGGGGCTTGTCCACGGCAAGATGAAGAGCCGCGACAAGGACGCCGCGATGGCCGCGTTTGCGCAAGGGACGACCCAAATCCTGGTCGCAACGACAGTCATCGAGGTTGGCGTCGATATCCCGCAAGCAACCATCATGGTGATCGAACATGCCGAGCGGTTCGGGCTCGCCCAGCTGCATCAATTGCGCGGACGCGTGGGGCGCGCCGGCGCCAAATCCTCCTGCTTGCTCCTCTACAGGGCGCCACTCGGCGAGACGGCCAAGGCGAGAATCGCGATCATGCGCGACACGCAGGACGGATTTCGGATAGCCGAGGAAGACCTCCGCCTGCGCGGCGAAGGCGAGGTGCTTGGCACGAAGCAATCCGGCCTGCCGGGTTTTCGCCTCGCTGATCTTTCCGCGCACGGGCCGTTGCTGGACTTGGCGCGCGACGAAGCGCGCAAAATCGTCGAGGAAAATCCCCGGCCTGAAGGCGCGCATGGCGAGGCGTTGCGGCTGCTCCTCAATATTTTCGAGCGCGGCGAGGCGATAAGGCTTTTGCGCGGCGGGTGAGCATGCCGAGCGTCGAAGGGCATCAGACAGGCACATGATCTAAATTATGTAAGATTGCGAAAATCCCCTTCCGACTCTCCATGGGCCCGCGCTTGTAAGCGCTATCCTTGTGGCTAGGCATTCCGCCGCGATTCGGAGACGTGATGCAACGAATGAACGCCATTGATGAAGACTGGCGCGAAAAACGCTCGCTGGGCCCAATCTATCGTACACTAAAAGTGACAGACGCGGGACTGATGTTGGGCCGAGAGACTATCCTCGTCCGCGCGGCACATGGCGCGGCCGACGCGGCGGGAGTCTCGATAGCGACGCGGCTCGCGTCCTCGCACTCCTCTGCGCGGCGTGAACGTTTCGGCCGAAAGGGCCGGGTAGTCACATCAGGGTGACCACTTGTCCAAAGGAGATTACTGCACCACCTTCATCGTCAGATGATGCAGAACCGGCAGAAAGGGTGACCCCATGAGCGACGTTCTTGAAGGTGCGGTCTGTGGGGTCGACGACTGCTCGACGCCGGACATGCCGTCAGCGGCAAGAGCTGAACGGGTCGCCAAACAGACCCTCTCACTGGAAGTCATCTCGGACGCCATCTGTCCTTGGTGCTGGTTGGCCAAGCACCGGCTGGACCGCGCCATCGCAGCGCTCGGTCCGGAAACTGCGGTCAAAGTGACTTGGCGGCCGTTTGAGCTCAACCCCGATATGCCGAAGGAAGGCCTCGACCGCCGAGCCTACCGCTCGCACAAGTTCGGCTCCTGGGAGCGCTCACAGGCGCTCGACGGACAGGTGGCGGAGGCCGCGCGCTCTGATGGGCTGATCTTTCGGCACGAGCTGATCGGGCGGACCCCCAACACCCATGACGCCCATAGGTTGATCTGGCTGGCCGGCCGCGAGGGCGTACAGAGCGCCGTAGTCGAAGCGCTGTTCGCCGCTTATTTCCACGACGGACGCGATGTCGGCGACCGGACCGTGCTCATCGAGGTGGGCTCCTCGGCTGGACTCGATCCTGCAATGATCTCGACCATGCTCGCCTCGAAACAGGGTGAGATCGAGGTTGCGGCCGAGCTGAGGCCCGCCCAGGGGCTCAATGTCTCCGGGGTGCCGACGGTGCTCGTCGATGGACGGCCGATCTTCTCTGGTGCGATCCGCTCCGAGTTGATGCAAGCGCACCTGCGGACCGCGGCCAGTCATGGCCATGGCTGACGGGCCGCTGCAAGTCGCGTCGCCGGCGGCTCGATCGGCGGCCTGTGCGCGGGCCTTGCGCTTCAGCGCGTCGCCGGCGCCGAGGTCGATATTTATGAGCGCCACGTCGGTGACGTCGAGACCCGTGGCGCCGGCATCGTCGTGCAGCCGGAGCTAACCCAGCTTCTAAGGCTGGTCGATGCCGCGGAGCTGCCGACCACGGGCTGCCGCGTCCGGCGCTATCTCGAACCGGATGGCGGGGAGGGAAGCGAGCAAGTCATGCCGCAACGCTTCACCTCCTGGGAGGCGATCTTCCAAACGTTGCGCAGCGCGTTTCCGGACGGACGCTAGCACGTAGGCGCCGCTTTGGGCGCCTACGATACAGTTGACGGCCGCATCAAAGCCGAGATTTCTGGTCGAGGTCTGATCACGGCGGATCTCCTAGTCTGCGCCGACGGGGCGCAGTCGCCGACCCGTCGGCTGCTGCTGCCGGACGCGACGTCCGATTATGCGGGCTATGTCGCCTGGCGAGGCACACTCGACGAGGCCGTTGCACCAGCCGAGCTGGCGCGTTTCTTCGACGACGCCTTCACTTTTTCCGAGGCGCGCTCAGGGGGTCATATCCTTGTCTACTATATTCCTGGTGCGAGCGTCGATCCGACGCGAGGCAAGCGTCGCCTGAACTGGGTCTGGTATGTGGGCGCCGACGACGCCGACCTGGAACGCTGGCTGACCGGCCGGGATGGCCAGCGCCATCACAATTCCCTTCCGCTGGGGGGCGCGTCTGAAGACGTGCTGGCCGAGATTCGCGCGCTTGCGCTGGGCGAAGTGCATCCTCGTCTCGCTGAACTCGTTGCTGCCACGCCCGAGCCGTTTCTGCAGACGATCGTCGATATCGGCGTCTCGCGCACCGTGTTCGGACGCGCCTGCCTGCTCGGCGATGCCGCTTTCGTTGTGCGTCCCCATACGGCTGCCGCCGCCGCGAAGGCCGCGGGCGACTCGATGTCGCTCGCCACCGCCGTTCACCGCGCGCGGCGGAACGTGGACGCGGCGCTTGCCGGCTGGCAGGAGTCGTAGATCGAACGCGGGCAGGAATTGCTCCAATATGGTGTAGTTCTTGGACGGCGCTGGGCCAAAGCGCGCTGAAGGAAGAAGCCATTATCGAAGGGGTCCAGCGGAGTGTCAACCTCCCGCCATCCCGGCAAGCATCGTTCCGGCGCCAAGGGTCAGCCCTTCGCCAGAAATCTCCATGCGCGGATACAGCGGCGTGCCCAGTCGTCCCATTTTTAAGCTCTTGCGTTTGCTCCACCCAAAACTCCGTTCATTAAGCGGAAGAATTTGGTTGGGAGCAGCAAGCGGTGATTTTACCTAACCCACCAATTGTACATGTCCGCGAGGAAATTTGGTAAGATTGGCCAGAAACCATCCGGCGTTTCAGAGTTACCGAGAACGCCCGATCACGCGTCAAGCTGGCGGCGTGTCTCGCCGGTCCGCCAAGCCGTTCTGACCGCGACGCAAAACTCGCCGAAGCATCCTGCCGCGATGGCGCGGCGCATGTCATTCATAAAATCCTGGTAATAGGCGAGATTGATCTCGGTCAGGAGCATCATGCCGAGAATCTCCCCCGCCTTGACGAGGTGGTGCAAATACGCGCGGGAATAGTCTCGCGCCGCCGCGCAAGACGACAGCGGATCGGCCGGGGACGGATCGCCCGCATGGCGCGCATTGCGCAAATTGAGCCGCCCGGACCTCGTATAGGCAAGACCATGGCGTCCGGCGCGCGTCGGCAACACGCAATCGAACATGTCGATGCCGCGCCGCACGGCCTCCAAAAGGTCGTCCGGGGTGCCAGCGCCCATGACATAGCGAGGCTTGGCGCAAGGCAACCACGGCAGTACGCATTCGATCATGGCAAGCATGACCATCCGCGGCTCGCCGACAGCAAGCCCGCCCAGCGCATAACCGTCAAATCCCATGTCCGCGAGCGCTTTCGCGCTTTCGATCCGCAATGTTTCGGACGCGCCGCCCTGGACGATGCCGAACACCGCGCGTCCGGGCTTGGCGGCGAATGCCGCCTTGGAGCGCTCCGCCCATCTCAGCGACAAGAGCATGGCGCGACGCGCTTCCGCGTCCGCGCAGGGAAGTTTGACGCATTCGTCGAGCTGCATCGCGACGTCGGAGCCGAGCAGATCCTGAATTTCCATCGCCCGCTTGGGGGTCAACACATGCCGCGCGCCATCGATGTGGGATTGAAAGGTCACCCCGTTCTCATCCAGCATTCGGAGTTTGGCGAGCGACATGACCTGGAACCCGCCGGAATCGGTCAGGATCGGCCACGGCCAGTTCATGAATTTATGCAGGCCGCCGAGCATCGCGATTCGCTCCGGCCCTGGCCGCAGCATGAGATGATAGGTGTTGGCGAGCACGATATCGGCGCCGAGCGCCTTGATCGTTTCGGGATGCATCGCCTTGACGGTGGCGGCCGTGCCGACCGGCATGAAGGCAGGCGTACGGATTTTTCCGCGCGGAGTTGTGATAAGTCCCGCGCGCGCCGCCCCGTCCTGGGTCAAAACATCGAAACGGAAAATACCCGTCACGAGCCATTCCCCGCGGCAGCCGGAAACAGCAAGCATGCGTCGCCATAGCTATAGAATCGGTAGTTTTCGGCGATCGCGTGAGCATAGGCGGCGCGCATGGCCGCAATGCCGGAAAAAGCGGCGGCAAGCATGAAAAGCGTCGAGCGCGGCAGATGGAAATTGGTCAACAGCACATCGGCCGCCTTGAACTTATAGCCCGGCGTGATGAAGATCGACGTTTCGCCGGCAAAAGCCGCGAACCTTCCATCCGCCGTCGCCGCGGCTTCGAGAATCCGCAAGCTCGTCGTTCCGGCCGCGATGATGCGCCCGCCAGCGGCGCGCGCGCTGTTCAGGGCGCCGGCCGCCGCTTGGCTGACCTCGCCCCATTCGGCGTGCATCTTGTGGTCCACGGTATCCTTCGCCTTGACCGGCGAAAACGTGCCCGGCCCCACATGCAGCGTGACTCTTTGAATAGCGACGCCCCGCGCGGCAAGCGCGGCAACGAGCCTTGGCGTGAAATGGAGGCTTGCGGTTGGCGCCGCGACCGCGCCGGGCTTTTGCGCGAACAGCGTCTGATAATCTTGCGTGTCCCTTCGATCGGCGCGCCGCCGGCTGGAAATATAAGGAGGCAGCGGCATTTGACCTATTCGTTCGATTGCCTTGTCGAGCGTCTCGGCGGACACAACGAACTTCAGCAACACGTCTCCTTCCTCGCCTTTTGAAACGACCTCGGCATGGAGAGTTTCCGTGCCGCTCTCCATGCTGTTTGCGGCGGCGAAGCGAACGACTTCGCCTTGCTTCAGCTTCTTCGCCGGCCGCGCGTAAGCGCGCCACAACGCTTCGCCTTCGCGTCTGATCAAAGTTGCCTCGATCCGGGCCGAGGTTTTGCCGCGCACGCGCACCCCATATAGCCCCGCGCGGATGACCCGCGTGTCGTTGACGGCGAGAACGTCGCCGGGACCAAAAAAGTCCGGCAGGTCGAGGACCGCGCGGTCCTCGAAACGCGGCGAGCCATGTGGCCGGACGACGAGGAGCCGCGCGGCGTCGCGCGGTTCGGCGGGGCGCAGCGTGATGCGTTCCGGAGGTAGATCGAAATCGAAGAGATCGACGCGCATGATGAGTTAGTCGTGCCACGTTTTTGGGGCGTGAGACTCTGTCTTAAAAGCTTACACAGAACCTAAGCCCTCACCCTGAGAACGAGCGAAGCTCGTGTCTCCAAGGGCGACGGTGCCCCAATAACAGCACGGCGCATCCTTCGAGACGCCCACTTCGTGAACAGGCTCTCAGCCGACTGTCGCGGAAACGATCCTATCGGGATCGCGGACGGGTTCGCCGCGTTTGATCTTGTCGACGTTCTGCATGCCCGCCATGACTTTCCCCCAGACGGTATATTGCTTATCGAGAAAGCGCGCGTCGCCAAAGCAGATGAAGAATTGCGAGTTGGCCGAATTTACGTCCTGTGCGCGCGCCATGGAACAGGTGCCGCGTACATGCGGCTCGGCATTGAACTCGGCCTTGAGATTGGGATATTTCGAGCCGCCGGTTCCGGTCCCGTGTGGGCAGCCGGTCTGGGCCATGAACCCCTCGATCACGCGGTGGAAAACGATGCCGTCGTAGAACTTCTCGCCCACGAGCTTTTTGATGTGCGCGACATGGGTTGGGGCGAGATCGGGCCGCATGTCGATGACGACCTGTCCCTGCGTGGTCTCTAGGGTGAGCGTGTTACCGGCCTCCGGCATGCCGAACTTCTGCCTTGATGGTCTTTCCCGGCGCCTCCCATAGCCGATGCGCGGGCCGGGGTAAACCCGCGCCAGGCCGGCGCAGCATGGCCCGTTGGGCAACCGGAGCGAAAAAATTCCCGGCGAGAAAAGCTATGCACCGTCGTCGGCCAGCATGGCGGCGATTTCCGCCTCGCACACAAGCAGGCCGTCCACCAAGGCGCGGCCCTTGTACCACCACATGGTGCGGCGCCGGTTGGTCTTGGTCATATGAAACTCGACCCGGTCGCCCGGCATGACCGGCTTGCGAAACCGGGCTTTGTCGATACGCGTGAAGTAAACAAGCGGCGGCTTTCGGCCTGGCGAATGCGCGTTGACGCACAAAATCCCGGCGGTCTGGGCCATGCCCTCGATTAGAAGAACGCCGGGCATGACCGGGCGCTCAGGGAAGTGCCCCTGGAATTGCGGCTCGTTGATGCTCACATTCTTGATGCCGATGCCGGACTCGTCGCCCCGCGCCTCGATCACGCGATCAATCATCAGAAATGGATAGCGGTGCGGCAGGGATCTCAACAAGCGCAGAATGTCAAATGTTTCGATCGTTGCCGGCTCCGCTTTGTTCATTATGCCGTTTCCCCCTGGCGCCAAAGCCACCCGATCGTTCACGCGGCGCTCTGCACGGCGCCAACGGCGGCTGTTTTCAAAGCGATAACGGAAATTTTCGAAGCGCGCCATCGCTCATCGGCGCCCTATCGTGATAGGACGTTAGGTTGTAACGAAGGAGTTTAATCCGTTGCGGCTTTTCCATCTCCGCTTGGCCACAGCCGCGCCTGTGTTGACCGCGGTCATGTGCGCCGCCGAGTCGCAAGTATGAACCTCTCCGCGCCTTTCATCGCGCGTCCGGTGACGACCACGCTCCTTACCCTGGGGATCGCGCTTGCCGGGTGCCTTGCATTTCTGAAGCTGCCGGTCTCGCCGCTTCCGCAAGTCGATTTTCCAACGATCCTGGTGCAGGCGCAGCTTCCCGGCGCGAGCCCGGATACCGTGGCATCGAGCTTGGCAGAACCGCTCGAACGCCACCTC
>DASYNQ010000014.1:0-2296 GCA_036008425.1 Methylocella sp.
GACGTCGAGGCCTTCATAGCGCCGGCTTAGATCAAAGAAACCCAATTGCCCCATCGCACCCGCTCCCGGTGGTCAAATTCAAAGAGATTCTTTGAATCTGATTTGTAGGCCGCGCGGAAGGGGTATTTTTCGAGGTGCCCCTGATGTGGTTTTTGTGTTGAACGATTTTGAGATGTTCATGACGACTACTTTCCTCCCTATGTTAAAGACGCTACAAAGCCGTCCTCCGCGGGCGCTCGATCAACGTCACTTCCCTCATGGAAACGAAAGGGCAAAGTATCGAAGAATGGCGCCGCGCTTGCTGCAATTGACGTTTATCGACCGGCATGAAACGATAATCCTTAACGTTCGGATGCGCAATCGATAACTTCAAAATTTGCGCGAAAAAGCTCACTTGGGCAAAGACCACATTGACCCTGTTACGATTCAGAGCTTGGTCATTCGATTGGGGGCTAGCTCGCAATTACTTTGGTTCAACGATGAGCAATGGCAACACCAGTCATGAAAGTGTCATCATACGAGGCATTCCCCGAATGACCGGGTATTTGACTCTCGAATTGGTCCGGCTCGGCCGTTTTGTTTTGATTCATCTCCGCCGAGGATCTGTCCAAATAGTCTGTAACCGTTCGGGGTCATGCTTTAGTGGGTAAGCCCGCTGTCCATGTCGTCGGCGCGGGGCTTGCCGGGCTGGCCACGGCGGTGAGTCTTGCGGGAGGGCCCCGCGAAATCGTGCTGCACGAGGCCGCGCGGCAGGCGGGCGGACGCTGCCGCTCCTATTACGACCCGGCGCTTGGCACGACGATCGACAATGGCAATCATTTGCTTCTATCGGGAAATCACGCCGCGCGAAAGTTCCTAACAGCGATCGGAAGCGAGGATCAATTGGCGGGACCGCCGCAAGCCGAGTTTGCTTTCGTCGATCTCGCAACCAAGGAGCGCTGGCGTTTACGCCCGAATGCAGGGCGGCTTCCCTGGTGGATTTTCTCGTCGCACCGGCGGGTGCCGGGGACGGGCCCGTTCGATTATCTTGGCCTCCTGCGGCTTCTTGTTTCCGGCAAGGATGCGCCGATCGGCGCGGTCATGCGCTGCAACGGATTGCTTTACGAGCGGCTGTGGCGGCCGTTTTTTCTCGCTGCCTTGAATACCGAGCCCGCCGAAGCTTCATCCCACCTCGCCGCCGCCGTGGTGCGGGAAACGCTTGGCCGTGGAGGGCGCGCCTGCCGTCCTCTCGTCGCAGCGCAAGGCCTCTCCGCCGCGTTCATCGCGCCCGCGCTCGATTATCTCGTTAAACGCGGGGTAAAGATCCGGTTCGACCATAGGCTGCGGCGGCTAGAGTTTGCAAACGGCCACGCCGCCGCCCTCGATTTCGGCGACGATACGTTGCAACTCGACGCGGCGGACAAAGTCGTTCTCGCGGTTCCGCCCTATGCCGCGCAAGGCCTCGTGCCGGGCTTGCAATCGCCCGAGGATTATCGCGCGATCGTCAATGCCCATTTTAAAATCGCCCAGCCAAGGAACTGCCCGGCTATTTTGGGCATCGTCAACGGGACCATCGAATGGCTGTTTGCGTGTCCCGGCAGGCTGTCGGTTACGATCAGCGGCGCCGATCGCCTTCTCGATGTCCCGCGCGAAAAACTCGCCGAACGCATTTGGGCGGACGTCGCGGAAGTGACACAGATTGAAAAGCCGCTTCCGCCATGGCAGATCGTCAAGGAAAAGCGGGCGACGTTCGCCGCGACGGTTGACGAAAACGCGCGGCGGCCCGGCGCCGGAACGGCCTATGTCAATCTGGTGCTCGCGGGAGATTGGACCGCGACGGGACTGCCGGCGACGATCGAAGGGGCGATCCGGTCTGGCCATCGGGCGGCCGGTCTGATCGCGGCATCGCACTAAGTAAGGGGCGGCCTTTATGGAAGACATGGATGGCATGACGGAAAGTGCAGCCACGGCGGACCCGGCCCTCGCCGAAATCGAAGCGGCGGTTTCCCTGGCAACGCAAGCGCTGTTGGCCGCGCAGCGCGAGGATGGGCATTTCGTCTTCGAGCTGGAGGCGGATGTTTCGGTTCCCGCGGAATATATTCTTTTTAAGCATTTTCTTGGGCAGCCGGCCGATGCCGGGCTCGAAGCCAAGATCGCGGCTTATCTCCGTCGCAAGCAGGCGGCGCATGACGGCTGGCCGCTGTTCACCGATGGCGCCTTCAATATCAGCAGCAGCGTCAAGGCCTATTTCGCGCTGAAGGCGGCTGGCGATTCCCCCGAGGCGGACCATATGCGGCGCGCCCGCGCGGCGATCCTC
>DASYNQ010000015.1:0-3107 GCA_036008425.1 Methylocella sp.
GTTGCCGTCCAGGGCAAGGCGGCGATATCATGCGCGGTACTCGCAAAGTGATGTGCCAATTCGAGATCACCGCGCCGATGCGCGTGCGCGTGCAAGCCGCGTAAGCCAAGTAGACGCGTGTGGTCGCGCCGGGTCATTTCCGTAAACGCCGCCTCCACGGCGCGGTGATCGCCCGTAAGCTGCGCTGCCTCCGCCGTCAAAAGCAAGGCTAAGGGCTCATTCGGCAGAAGTCTCTGTACTTCGGCGGCGGCCTTGCTGGCGAGCCGCGCATCGCCCATGCCCACGGCAACGATGCCCCGCGAGAGGGCGGCATAGCCCCTTTCGCGACGGCGTGCCCGGTTGGCAACGGACATGGCCGGCGGCAGCCGAAAAGAATAGCGCAGAATGCTCCATATCGCCACAAACGCGGTGACCACGGCGAGCAGGACCCCGAGCCCGACTAAAAATGACGTTTCGATCCGGTAGCCTTGCCAGCTCAGCGTAATTTCACCCGGCCTCTCGACGAGCCAAGCGTCACCAAGCGCCAGGATAAGGAGAACAACGAAGAAAAAGAGAACCCGGAACATGTGCTTCTCGCGGGGGATTCGATAGAAGTCTCAGCGGATGGAAATTATGATTTTGGCTTGCCCAGGACCGCCACGGCATCGGCCTCGATCGATCTCGCGGCATTCAATGCGTCGAGCCGCGCTTTCACGGCTTCACCCCAGCTTTCCAATTGGGTCGTGGCGGCGCTGGGCAATTCCTTCCACGCTTTATACGCGGCTTCGAGATCGTGGTCCGCAAGGGCGTTCTCGATCCGCGCGACAAAGCCTTGAACGCCGGCAGCTGCGGAATCGCCGACGCGGCGGATACGCAGCAGACCTTTGGCATTGCGGGTTAAGCGGTCGAGAAAACCTTCATCCGCGCTGGCTTGTTTGGCGGACTCGCTCGCGATAATGCCCGGAACGAGAGTCGCAAATCGTGCGGTTAATTGCCGTTCGTTCGAAACGGATGATTCGGAGGCCGCGCGCAGCGGCGCGAGAGACGCCTGGGGGACGCCGAGGTTTTCGAGCGCCGCGAGCTCGCCCGAAAATTGTTCGCCGCTATCCAGTTTTAGCAACAAGCTTTCGGCGACGATCGCGATAGCTTGCGCGGGAGAGCCTTGCCCGGCCTCCGTCTTCTCGCGATCTTGTTGCGGGCTGAGATCCGCCTTGGGGGCGGCGAGTGCCGATTCGAGCGGAGCGAGCTTTTGCTCGAGGGTTCCGATTCGCGCTTCAAGCGGTCCGAGATCGGGAACCGCTGGCGCGGGACCGGACGCGGGCTCTTGTGCCGCCGGCGGTGACGCGAGCGCCTTTTGCGCATCGGCCTGCGCCGAATTTGCTGACTTCACGGCTTTGTTCGCGACGTTCTCCGCGGCAGCCACGCGGGTTTCCATCGCGGACAGAGCCGTGCGCGAGGCGGCGGAGGCGGCATCCTCCTTGCCCTCGATCGCATCAATTCGCGCGTTCAACGCGGCAATGCGCTCGGCAAATCCGTTGAACTGGGAGCCGCCGAAATAGCGCAGCCCCAATGTTCCACCGAAGCCCAGTATCGCGCCGGCGACGGCGGTGGCGGCAAGCGCGGGAAATAGCGAGCGCGGCTTGCTTTGTTCACCGGCCAACCTCGGTGGCGGCGCATCCATCCCGAGCGCCGAGTCGACGGGCTCGGGAGCGGGTGTTTCTGGCTGGGGCACCTTTGGCGCGCGTGGCTCGTGGCGTATCTCCGGCGTGTGTAATTCCGGGGGTATCTCCGGCGCCGGTGGTTCCAAGGAGAATTGCGGTTCGCCAGGCGATTGCGCCTCGGGCCGCGCGGGGTCCCCAGACTCGGAGGCGCGAGTTTCTGGCTGGGGCACCTCCGGCGCGCGTGGCTCCTGGCGTATCTCCGGCGTGTGTAATTCCGGCGGTATCTCCGGCACGTGCGATTCCACGGAAAATTGCGGTTCGTCCGGCGATTGCGCCTCGGGCGGCGGGGTTACGGACGGCTCCGCCTCTGGCAATTGCGCAGCGGCTCTTTCCGGCTCGGCAGCCGATCGGGATTGGCTGCCGTTCATCGGCGTTTCATGGCGAAGCGATCCCGGCAAAGCGCCGCGCTCGACTATGGGCTTAGAAAGTTCTTCCTCGTCATTGGCCATCGCGCGCCCTCGATTTCGCGCCCTTGTAAAGGAACGCATTGCCTTGCGCAACGGGCCCGCGCGGGCCAATCCCGCGTGACAATTTTAACACGCACACGGATTTCAGAACGCCCTTGACCGGCGATTATGTTTGAGCGTACCAACTCCTCGTTATATATTGCTATTACCAATTGGACGGCGACGGAGCCTCTGGGCCTATCCTCGCGAACAAGCCACGGAAATGACATCTAAAAAAATTAGTCCCGCAAATGGTGCCGCCGATCTGCCCGTGCTTTATGTCATCGCCTCCCTGGCGGCGGGCCTTCCGGGCGGCGCTTTTGCGGCGGACATGCCGTACCCGCAACCCGAACCCGCCGTCGCCTCGGCAGATCCCATCACCGAATATTTCCTGCACTGGTTTGACCGGGCGGAAGAGGCACAGGCGACCCAGCCGCATTGGATGACTCCGATCACGACCGTCACTCCGCGGCTCGAGCAAGAGTACAGATATGATCAATCTCAACAGTTCCTGCAAAATGGTGCGGAAGTTAACAATTATTTCTCTGGCAAGGGTCTGGAACTGATTCCGACGACCACCAATGAAATTCTGATCAATGTGCCGAACTTCGAGCAGCGGCTCCCGGAGGGAAGCAAGGTCAAGCCCGCAACGGGCTTCGCCGATGGGAACTTCGTCACCATCAAACAGCGGCTGCTCAGCGCCAACGAAGAAAATGGAAACTATATTCTCAGTGCTTTTCTGGGATTTCAGGCGCCGACCGGCATTACCGCCTTTACCAACAGGCCGGCTTGGATTGTCACCCCCACCATTGCGGGTGGGATCGGCTGGGGTGATTTTGATATCCAGGGAACGATTGGCTATACGCTCCCGACTGACGAGCGGAACCACATCGGCACGTCACTCCTCAGCAGCTTGACCGTGCAATACCACCTCTTGGACTATTTCTGGCCGGAATTCGCC
>DASYNQ010000016.1:0-1686 GCA_036008425.1 Methylocella sp.
GACGGTTTGTCGAAGATCATCGCCAAAACCTTGCCGGCGAGCGGCCGGTCCGGCGGGCTCTGTCCCTTGCGGCGCCGCGCCTTCATGCGCGAGGCGGCGTCGAGAATGCGCCGGAGATCGGCGGCCGGAATTTCCGAAAGATCGAGAAAATGCCGCGGTGCCGGGGATGCGCCTTGGCTTTCTGGCGCGCTCATCCGGCCGTCCCGCTTAGCTTCGCGGACGAGATTTCCGGTTGGCCGGATTCGATCCGTTGGCAGGCGGCGTCGAAACGCGCGGCGGCTTCGAAAATCTCCGCCTCGCCGATGATCAGCGGCGGCAGCAGCCGCGCGACATTCTCGGCCGCCGGAATGACGAGGATTCCTTCGGCCCGCGCGGCGGCGGCGAAATCATTGACCGGGACGCGTAATGCGATGCCCTGCATGAGACCTTCGCCGCGAATCTCCGAGATGATCTCGCCATGCAGGTCCTTTAGCCTGGCGAGGGTTTGTTTGAGCGTCACGCCCATCAACGCGACATGTTCGACAAACCCCGGCGCCAACACCACATCGAGTACCGCATTGCCAATGCTTGCGGCGAGAGGATTGCCTCCAAATGTCGTGCCATGCGTGCCAACGGTCATCCCCCGCGCCGCGTCGCGCGTTGTCAGAAAAGCGCCGAGCGGAAATCCGCCGCCGATGCCCTTGGCGATCGCCATGATGTCCGGCGCGACGCTAAAAAGTTCGTAAGCAAAGAGCTTGCCGGTGCGGCCGATTCCGGTCTGCACCTCGTCGAACATCAAAAGGAGCCCATGCTTGTCGCAAAGCTCACGCAGCCCACGCAGGAAGCGCGGCGGCGCGGTGCGGATCCCGCCTTCGCCTTGAATCGGTTCGATCAGGATTGCGCCGGTTTGCGGACCGATCGCGGCCTTCGCCGCCTCGATATCGCCGAAGGGCACCGTGTCGAACCCCTCGACCCTAGGACCGAAGCCCTCGAGATATTTGGGATTGCCCGCCGCGGCGATCGTCGCGAGAGTCCGTCCGTGAAAAGCCCCGGCGAAAGTGACGATGCGGAACTTTTCCGGATGGCCGCCCGCCGATTGATATTTGCGCGCCGTCTTGATGGCTCCTTCGACGGCTTCTGCTCCGGAATTGGTGAAAAATACGTAGTCGGCGAAACTGGCCTCGACGAGGCGCCGGGCCAGTCGCTCCGCTTGCGGGATTTCGAACAGATTAGAGGTATGCCAGATTTTCGCGCCCTGCTGATTGAGTGAGGCGACGAGATGAGGGTGGCCATATCCGAGCGATGCCACGGCGATGCCGCCGCCGAAATCGAGAAACCGCTCGCCCCCCGTCGAGGTCAACCAGGCGCCATCGCCCCGCTCGAAGGCGAGATCAATGCGGTCATAGGTGGGAAGCAGCGGCGAGGTCACTCTGTCACTCCGGGATCCTAGCCGGCGAAAGCGCTGCTTGAACGGCCTATTTGGGCGGCGCGGGGGCCGGGGCCGGCGGAGCGGGCGCGGCGGGCTTGGCGGCGTCCGGTTTGGCCGCTTCGAGGCGCTTGCGCTCTTCCTCGGCGCGCTTTTGCAATTCCTCCTGCAATTTTTTCTGTTGCTCTTCGAGGACCTTCGGATCGATCGCCGGTCCGTCGAAGGCCCTGCCGAAACCCGCCAACGGGATCGCAAAGGTAATTTCATTGTTGACTTGGTTC
>DASYNQ010000017.1:0-7390 GCA_036008425.1 Methylocella sp.
AAATTGCGCGGTCAGCTCGGTTACGACCCCATCAATTCGGTTCGCTATCTTGGGTATCGTTTGGACGAATCTAGGTAAGGGAGCCGTACAGTCCGTCCGGAGACTTTATACTGGATTACAAAGCTTTCTTAGCATGAGGCGAATGGAAGCGCGAGACGCAGGAATGCGATCGCCTTGCGATTGAGGTTCTCCCAGTCCTTGGCGAGCCTTCGACAGCGATTTAGCCACGCAATGCTGGGCTCGACGACCCCGCGCTTGGGGACGATCTTGAAGCCGGTTGCGGCGTCGGATCGCTTGACTATTTCAAGGTGAAGATGAAGGAGAGCTTTTGCCAGCGCCGTCTCGAATTTCGGTCCTTGGTATCCGCTGACGAGAAGAGTTTTTTCAAAAAAAGGGAACCGTCTCAAACAAGGTCGCCATGACGAGAACGCCGCCATCGCGATCGCGAACATCGGCGGATCAACGACGGCGTGGGCCAAGAGGCCTAAAGTATCGACGAGAATGTGCCGCGTCTTGCCTTGATCTCCTGAGTTCACCGAAGGATTGCGCGCATCGTAACCATGCGGATCGATCCACGCCCCCCTTGTATCTTTCAGTTGCCGGCTGATGCGAAGCCGGAGAGGCGATCTTCGCGAAGCCCCGGGTGGGCTCGAGATCACCGTGGCCGCCGCTCTGGCGGGCGGGCGCCTTCCGTCGCCGTGGTCAACCCACGCCAGGTCCGTGGTTTCGCCCGCGCCACCGGCCGGTCGCCAAGACCGATGCGCGCGATGCCCAGATGATCGCCCTGGTCGCCGAACGGATCCGTCCCGAACGATGCCCGCTCGCCGACGCCGACAGCCAAGCCCTGGCCGAACTGGTCGCGCGCCGCCGCCAAGCGGGGGAAATGATCGGCATGGAGGCTAACCGGCTCCGTCAGGCGCGCAATTCTCGCGTCCAACGCATGATCAGGGCAAATTTGAAGACCCTTGAAGCCCAACTCGCCAAACGCGATCGCGAAATCCGCGAAATCGATGCCACCGTGAGGGGCTCCCCGTCTGGCGGGCTGCTGATGATCTCCTGACATCAGGGCCAGGCATCGGCGACGTCACCGCACGAACGCTGATCGCCGATCTGCCCGAACTCGGCCACCATCGCCGTCGCATCGCCGCTCTCGTGGGTGTCACCCCGGTCAATCGCGATTGTGGGCAGATGCGCGGCGGGCGAACCATTCGCGGCTGGACGAACCGGCGTTCGCAACGCCCTATCTTGGCAACCCTATCCGCAACTCGTTGGAACCTCGTCATCAGCCAGCATTACAAAAATCTGGTCGAACGGGGGCGCCCAAAGAAAGTCGCACTCGTCGCATGCATGCGACGCCTCATCGGCATCCTCAACGCAATTCTTAGAGCGTGATTACTTTACCATGACGCATATCCTGCATTGCTGAAATAGTTTGCGCATTCTTGCCGCGAGAAGTGGTCGAGCGAGGTTCCGAGGCGGTTCCATGTCGCGTCGATGGTTCTCTCGCCGGCTTTTCGCATGAGATGTTTCAGCTTGGCGAAGACCTCCTGAGAGACCGCCGAAGGATCCATCGGGTTCAGATCGGGCGAATAGGCCGGGAGGAAGATGCGCTTGGCTCCGGCGGCGCGAATGGCGTCTCGTACTGCTTTGCTTTTGTGGCTTCCCAGATTGTCGAGAGAGACGATGTCGCCTGGCCGTAGCGTCGGCACGGCATCAGCCGATTGCCGGAGGTCGAAGGAGACAAAGCGAAGAAACAGAAGTTTGCCACTTACCCGATTGGCTACTTCCATATCGACATTGCCGAGGTGCAAACGGAAGACGGCAAGCTGGATATGTTCGTTGCCGTGGATCGCACCTCAAAGTTCGCCTACGCCGAGCTTCATCCTCGCGCCACACGGATCATCGCCAAAGACTTTCTCGATAATTTGACCAAGGCCGCGCCCTCCAAAATCCACACCTGACGGATAACGGCATTCAGTTCAGCAAGCGTGAAGGCACCGAAGCTTACTGGACAATCCCCTTTGACGGCATTGAACACCGGCTGACCAAGGTCAATCATCCCTGGACCAACGGTCAGGTCGAACGCATGAACCGGACCATCCACGAACCGGACCATCAAGGACGCTACAGTGAAGCGTTATTACTACCAGTCACACGATCATCTGAAATCGCATCTGCATACGGTCCTGAATGGCCTACAACTTCGCCAAGCGTCTTAAAACTCTCAAAGGCCTGACGCCCTATGAATACATCTGCAAAATCTGGACAACTCGGCCCGAACGCTTCACGATAAATCCGTTCCAGCACAACGTAGGACGAAACATCTAGGAACTGAGTAATAACCCGTCCTATGCGGGAACCCGTGCCGCCCTCGTGGGTAACCCGCAAGTGTCCTGTTCAAATACAAAATCACCCATGCTAACGATGGAACCGTGCCCACCCTGAACGAAATTGGACGCCGGCACCGTCGTTCCTCTCGCGAGCGCTGCCCGCATTCTTGCGCAAGCGTCGTCCTGAGGAAGAGTCCTTCTTGCTTTTCAGCTGGAGTCGTTTTCATGCGATCGACTATACGCTTTTTGGGTTTGATTGTTGGCGTCCTGTGGGTTTCTACCGTTGAAGCCGCGACCTGCCGCGATCCGGCGGGATTCGACGCTTGGCTCGCGGGCTTCAAGAGGGAGGCCGCGGCCAGTGGCATTTCGCCATCGGCGATCGGCGCGCTCGATGACGTCGCCTACGATGCGGGGATCGTCGCGAAGGATCATGGCCAGCATGTCTTCCGGCAGAGTTTCGAGCAATTTTCGGGCCGCATGGTCAATTCCTATCGTCTGCACAAGGGCCACGCCCTGATGAAACAATATGCCGCTACCTTTGCCCGGATCGAGCAGGCCTATGGCGTGCCCGCTCCGGTGATCGTCGCGATCTGGGGCCTCGAGACCGATTTCGGCGCAGTTTCCGGCAACACGCCGACATTGCGCGCGTTGGCGACGCTTGCTTACGATTGCCGCCGCTCCGACATGTTTCAGGCGGAACTCATGGACGCCTTGCGGCTAGTTCAGCGCGGCGACCTGTCGCCCAGCGCGCGCGGCGCCTGGGCCGGGGAAGTCGGCCAGACCCAATTCATGCCTTCGTCCTATCTTAAATTCGCGGTCGATTTCAACGGCAACGGCCGCCGTGATCTCGTTCATAGCGTGCCCGACGTTTTGGCCTCGACCGCTAATTTCCTCCAGAGCTATGGCTGGCAGCGTGGCGGCGCCTGGACTCCAGGATCGGCCAATTTCGCCGTCATCAAGGAATGGAACAAAGCCGACGTCTATGCGCGGACGATTGCCTATTTCGCGACGAGGCTCGGCGGCGGCGAGTAAATGAAATGGACCCGCGAAGGCGATCGAAAGTCGCCATGCATCCGCTTTTTTCTCGCAGCGCGCAAGACAGGCTCGACGAGAGAATTGCAACCGGCTATGAAAAGGCGCCACATCAAGCCGCTGGAGGGGTGAAAAACAGCTCTTGCAAACGACCCTGACGGCATCCCCGTGGGGCAGGAGAAAACAATCTTTTCGCGCGCGGCGCCGGAGGCATTCACGGCGCAAAACAAGGTTCCATCCTGTCTCCCAAAGGCCATGCCCGCGGCCGGCGCAAGCTCCCCTTCCCTATTAAATGCGAGGTTTACCCATGCATCTTGGCAAGCGTGCAATCGCGGAATTTCTCGGGACTTTTTGGCTGACATTTGGCGGCTGCGGAAGCGCGGTCCTTGCCGCCGCCTATCCTCAACTGGGGATCGGTTTTCTCGGCGTCGCGCTCGCCTTCGGCCTCACCGTGGTGACGATGGCATATGCGGTCGGGCATATTTCCGGCGCGTATTTTAACCCGGCGATCACTATCGGCGTATGGGCTGGAGGGCGGATTCCTTTCCGCGATGTCGTTCCCTACGTCGTGTTCCAGGTTGCCGGGGCGATCGCCGCGGCGGCGGTGCTCAAAATCGTGGCGGAAGGCCAGCCGGGTTTTGTTCTTGGCGGTTTCGCCTCGAACGGCTTCGGCGATTTGAGCCCCGGTCATTTCAATCTTCTCTCCTGCGCCATCATCGAGACCCTTCTTACTTTCTTTTTTGTGCTGGTCGTTCTGGGGGCAACGTCGGGGGGGGCGCCGGCCGGTTTCGCACCGCTCGCGATCGGGCTCACCTTGACCCTCATTGTCCTCATCGCCATTCCGGTCACCAACGCCTCGGTCAATCCCGCGCGCAGCACCGGCCCGGCGATCTTCGCAGGCAAAGCGTATGTCGATCAGCTTTGGTTCTTTTGGCTGGCGCCGGTCTCGGGCGCCGTGGTGGCCGGCCTCGTGGGCGGCGCCTTATTCCGCAAGCCCGAGTAGGGCCGTGAAAGGTCTGGCCACACCATCGACCGACGCGCCGTGGCGCTCGCGCCGGCACGATTGTCGGTGCGGGGGCGGAGCGATCGGCGGTCAAATATTGCAAGGCGTGGGCGCCTATAGCGGCGGTCTCGACATCGATTCGGCGCATATGTAGCAATCGGCGCGGTGAGCGGCGCTAGTCTCACCGTCTTTGCCGGCCTCTTCATGCCGCCGATCGAATATTTGGCCCGACGCGAACGCGGAAACCGGCTTGGCGGCGTTATTTGCCGGTTTTTATCCGCGCCCATTCGCGGATAATCGTTGTTCGCGCCGCTGGATCATGGTTTGCCACCGCGAAGAGCCGTTGCATCGTCGCGGCGTCCGGGTAAATCGACTTGTTCTCGACGATGTCCTTGCCGATCGAGGATTTCGATGCGAGGACGCCGTTGGCGAGATGGGTGAAATTCGTGTTGCGGGCGGCGATCGCTGGCCGCAAGAGAAAGTCGATAAAGGCATAGGCTTCCTCGACATGCGGCGCATCCTTGGGAATTGCGAGATTATCGAGCGACATCAAAGTGCCTTCCTTGGGAATAGTGTAGTCGATTTCAATCCCATTATCTGCCTCCCGCGCCGGGTCGCGCGCGCGATAACTGTCTCCAGAATAGCCAATGCTAAGACAAAAGTCGCCATTGGCCAGCGCATCCGCATAGTCGGCGGAGTCGAATTTCTTCACGTCGCGCCGCATGCCGCTTAACAGTTCCGCGGCACGCTTGAGATCGCTCTGGCGTATCGACGCCGGATCGGCCCTAAGGTAGTTAAGCGCGATCGCAAACAGATCTTCGCCGCTGTCGAGGACGGTAATCCCGCAGCCGGCGAATTTCTTCAAATTCCCTGGCTTGAAGAAGATGTCCCAAGAATTTAGCGAAGCACCGGCTGCCGCATCGCCCAAAAGTTCCTTGGCCTTTTCGACATTGTAGGCTATGCCCGCCGTAAACCACATATAGTTGACCGCATATTGGCCGCCGGGATCATAGACTCCAAGGCGCGCCATCACCTCCGGCCAAAGATTCTTGCTGTTTGGAAGTTTGGTTTTGTCGAGTTTTTGGTAGAGCCCCACCGCGATCTGCCTTTGCAGGCTGGGGCCCGGGACGATGACAACATCGAAGCCGGTCTTGCCGGTCAGGAGCCGCGCCTCGAAAGCCTCGGTTGAATCATAAGCGTCATAGGCGACCTTGAGCCCTGTCTCCTTGGTAAAATCCTCGATGACCTTGGGATCGATATAGTCGTCCCACCCATAGACGCTGACGGCCTTCTCTTGCCCGAACGCCGGAAGAAGCAGGCCGCACGAGCAAAGGCCAAACAACCAAAGCGGTACGAAAGAATTTTTCATGCGAAGCTTGGAAACCGGTGGGACGGTAGCGAATTGATAGCGCTCGCTCAAGAGATAGAGGAACTTGTGCCCGCAGGCAATTTGGTGGACAGGATTAATCAGTCCATTAAGTCGCCGCCCATTCATGCGGCGTATTTGAGGGAGGGTTTGCGGGCGATGAGCGGATTTTTTCGGGATCGTTTTGTCGGTGGCGCATGGACGATCGAACCTTGCGGTTGAAGTCGTCCTGGCCGGTGAGGGCCATGCGGCCGGCCGCTTCGAGATGTTCCCCCACCAACGGATCGGGGTTGCGGTCTGGGGCATAGGGCGGCAGAAAGAACAAGCGCAAGTTCCCGCCCGGCGTTGGCGCGAACGCCGCGGTTTCTTGGCGCCATGCGCGGGGGCGCGATCGACGATGCGAAAGATCGCGCGCTTCGCGCAGGCGATCAGGCGCTTTTGGAATGCGATGAAGACAGCGCCGTTGACGCTACCTTTTTCGATGATCATCAACCGCATATGGCCACCCGAATTGACGCCGAAACCAGGCTCATGGCGTGGCGGGTGCCGGTCGCTGGGACGATGGCGTTCCTTGATCTCCCGAGCTTGGCGAAGGATGGCGCCGCGGGTCCACACCGCGAAGGCGAACGGCAATTGCCGCGGGTTCTTCCGCGTCGCCGGATCGTAAACCGATTGCGGCTTGTGGCCGGCGAGCTTCGGCGGCCTTTTGAACGGAGGTTGCGCTTTCCAGCCGTCCCAACCCGCCGACAGCGGGTGCGCCATCCGTACCGCCGGCTGATCCTCGGGGATTGCGCAATACCCTCGGGGTTTCGCCAAACCGGACGCTTCGCCCCTTCGACGCGCTCGGGAGCGGCGGGCGCCGGTTGCGGCGTCGGATCGCTTGACTATTTCAAGGTGAAGATGAAGGAGAGCTTTTGCCAGCGCCGCCTCGGATTTCGCCGTCGACGAGAATGTGCTGCAGAGGCACAAGCCTGCTCGCGCGAACTGATGGAGGCTGTTGTGGATCGTCGCGAGCGACATCGAAACCTGTGAAGGTTGCGCCACCTCTTGGAGATTTTCGGCGGTCAAATGCCAGTCGCGCTTGGCGAACAACAGCCAGCCGGCTGCCATTCCCTGGCGCGTGGATCGCAAGCGGCGCTTCACGCGAACGTCGTGAAGCGGGCAACCCGCCAACTTAGCGAGCGCGGCCTCGCCCGGCCCGCGTTTCCGCGGCGTGGCTTTGGCAAAGTTGGCGGGCCCTTGCAAGACGCCATGTTTCAGCAACCTTTCCAGCCTGTTCGACAAGACGGCAGGATGCAGGAAAGATAAATCCGGCTTGCCCGCGATGGCGTTGCACGCGGCCGGCCGAGCCGAGTTCCATCGTGCAGGGCGCATTTCAACTATTCGGCGAAGCCCGCGGGTTCCATTGCCGCAAGCGCACTGCCTTCATTCCCAGGATAGCTGCACCGCCACTTCACGACTCTCCGACCGGGATGGCTATTCGCCCATTCGGCAATCGCGGGCGGCGCCTGCGACATGCATTGCACGAGGGAGCCTTCGTCAACGAACGAAAGATGCCGCTCCTCGCATGAGGCGGGCTCCGTCAAAGTGCAAACCGTGAGAATCAGTTCAACGAAACCCATCGCCGACTCCTTAAATAAGGCAGACTTTCGCGCCCAT
>DASYNQ010000018.1:0-4017 GCA_036008425.1 Methylocella sp.
GAATTGGCTCGCCGGAGACCGGCTTTCGCATGCCGATCTCGCCGCCGCGGCGCATCTCTCCTGCGTGGATTTTCTGGGCGACGTGCCATGGGAAGCGAACGAGACGGCAAAGCTCTGGTACGCCCGGGTAAAATCGCGCCCCTCGTTTCGCCCGCTGCTCGCGGACCGGCTGCCAGGCTTCTGTCCGAACCCGATCTACGCGGATCTCGATTTCTAGACCCGGACTTTAAGGTGCTGTTGCGCGAGCAGGCGCGCGCGCGCGGCTTCGACATCTGCCGCATCACCCATCCGGGCGCCATTCCCGATGCGCCGGAAAGACTTGGTGCCTGGCTTGCCTCCGGCGCGGCGGGCTCCATGGACTGGCTCGCCGCAACGCAAGCGCGGCGTTCCGATCCGCGCAAACTCTGGCCCGAGACCGCGAGCATTATCATGCTTGGCATGAATTACGGCCCGGCTGGCGATCCGCTTGCCACGCTTGCGCGGAAATCGGCCGGAAATATCTCCGTTTATGCGCGAAACCGCGATTATCATGACCTTATCAAGGGAAGGCTCAAGCGGCTCGCCGCGTGGCTCGTCACCCAAGCCAGGGGAACCGGAGTCAAGGTCTTCGTCGATACCGCGCCGGTCATGGAAAAGCCGCTGGCGCAGGCGGCGGGTCTCGGCTGGGCCGGCAAGCACAGCAATCTGGTTTCGCGCGAGCTCGGCTCCTGGCTGTTTTTGGGCTCCATCTTTACCGATCTGCCGCTCGCGCCCGACCCACCAGAGCCGGATCATTGCGGCGCTTGCCATGCCTGTCTCGACATTTGCCCGACAAAGGCTTTTCCGCGTCCCTATGTGCTCGATGCCCGCCGCTGCATCTCCTATCTCACGATCGAACACAAAGGCCATATCGGCCGCGAGTTCCGGCCGCTGATTGGAAATCGCATTTTTGGCTGCGACGATTGTCTTGCGGTCTGTCCCTGGAACAAATTCGCGGCAACGGCGCGCGAAGCCAAACTGCAAGCGCGCGAAGATCTGTGCGCGCCGCCAATCGCCGATTTGCTTCGCCTTGACGATGCCGCGTTTCGGGCGCTGTTTAGGGGAAGCGCGGTCAAGCGAATTGGTTATGACCGGTTTACGCGCAATGTCTTGATCGCGGCGGGCAATAGCGGCGATCCGGCGCTCGCTGGGCCAGTCGCGGAGAAGCTGAAAAGCTCTTCGGCTGTGGTGCGGGCGATGGCGGTGTGGGCGCTCGGCCGCCTCGTCTCGCCGGATGATTTGGCTGAATTCGAATGCCGCTGGCGTCCCAGTGAGATCGACGCAATGGTGGAAGTTGAATGGGCGGTAGCAACCGGCGCGACGCCCGCGCGAGCCATGATCGCGAGTGCGGTTGATTTGAAAGAAGGCCGGCCGTCATGAACCTCTTCGCATTCGGTCTTGGCTATTGCGCGCGTCATTTCATCGCCCGCTCGGGAAGTTCGTTCGATGCCGTCGCGGGCACCGTGCGCGCGCCCGCCAAAGCCGAGGAGTTGGCGAGCGAAAATATCGAGACGTTTGTATTCGGCCCCGAACATGAGGACGCGGCCATCGCGGAGCGGGTTGCCTCAGCCGATGTTATCCTCGTCTCGGTCCCGCCCGGCGTCTCGGCCGATCCCGTGCTGGCGCGGTTTGGCCACCGCATTGCCAGCCTCCGGCGCCAGCAGACGATTGTCTATCTCTCGACGATCGGTGTCTATGGCGACGCGCGCGGCGAATGGGTCGATGAAACGACAACCCCGGCGCCCTCCTCGGAACGTTCGCTGGCGCGCCTTCAGGTCGAGAAATCCTGGGCCGCGATCGGCACGGAGAGCGACAAAAAGGTCTACATCCTGCGGCTTGCAGGTATTTACGGCCCCGGCCGCAATGTCCTCCTCAATCTCAAGGCAGGCACCGCGAACCGTGTCGTGAAGAGGGGCCAGGTCTTCAATCGTATCCATGTCGAGGACATCGCGCGGGCGATCGGCGCCGCCTTGGCCTGCAAAGGCCGGGGCGATGTCTTCAATGTGAGCGACGACGCGCCGGCGCCGCCGCAAGATGTCATCACATACGCCGCGATGCTGATGGGAATCGAGCCACCGCCCGTACAGGATATCGAAACCGCTGATCTGAGCTCTATGGCGCGGAGTTTTTATGCCGAGAACAAACGGGCGTCGAACCGCAAGCTGAAAGACGAGCTAGGCGTAAAACTCGCCTTTCCAACCTATCGCGTGGGCCTCGAAGCGCTTTGGGAAGCGGGGGAGGGGCGGTAGCGCGGGGTTCATAGTTCGCCGAGGCGTCGAGCCCAACCAACTGCGTGGTGAGTCCCCGCATGCCCGGCGGTTTATCATGGCCGGGATCCACAGTCCTGTAGGTTTGGCTGCATCCGGCCCCGAAGCGTGATCTCACCGGCGACCTGAGGTCGCCAGGACGGACATCCGAGGGCGAGGGCCCGCGTGCTTGGCGAACGCGAGAAAGCCTTTCCTGACCAAGCGCGCGGAGTTGCGGAGTTGTCCAAGCGACGCGGACCGGACGGTTTCCTCTGCTCTGGCCGCGGGTCGGCGCGCCAATTGGAAGACCAACGCGTCCCCTCCAAGACCGCTTGCCAGACCACCTGCAAGGCCGCCTGGCTCCAGACCAAAAGGTACCGCGATCGATGGTAGATCTTGACCGCAAAGGGGGCGTCGCAAAGGAGGTGTCGCAGGCGATCGGACGAAAATCCCTCGCCAAAC
Source organism: Methylocella sp. (assembly GCA_036008425.1). Taxonomy (GTDB): domain Bacteria; phylum Pseudomonadota; class Alphaproteobacteria; order Rhizobiales; family Beijerinckiaceae; genus Methylocapsa. Next base: position 2,727 of record DASYNQ010000018.1, read on the forward strand.
GGAAAATTCTAGAAGGTCACGTGACCGACGGTGCGCGCTCATGCGCGTTCGAAAGTCTCTGTGCGAAACGCCTCGCCGGTCGTCATGACGGCCGATATGATCCGGGCGAGCTTGTTGGTCAGAGCGACGGTGACGAGTCTCGCGGGCTTGCGCGCGACTGGCCTGTCGCCGGGCGCGTGAAATGGATGCAGACAGCGGCCAACATCTTCAACCTGATCTACAAGGGTGAAGGCGGCATTAAGATCGAGATGGCTATGGCGCAACGATCGCCGCGTCCTCGCGAATAAGACGATGGCGCCAACTGAGGTTGCCGTATTCTAAGACATGGCTATTTTGGCGGTCCTCCAAGGGTCAATGAGTCCTATCATGGCATAGTATTGATAAGATAGATGAACCCGAGAATACAGGCTACCCCAATGACAATCTGTATGACCAAAAGCGCCATAATCATTTCACGCCCCACATCTGCTTTCCATGGCGCCGCTCACAGCAAAAGCTACTGCCTCAGCCGCGTTCGCACAACGCAATTCTGCCTCCCGCTCAAATTCGGCCACTAGGGGTCAAATCCGGCCAATACCGAAAAAAGGGGGACCGCCGCACCATGATTCGCAGTGTTTATTGCGTGCCTTGGCGCCAAGCAATGCATAAACACAAGACCCATTAACCCCGGGAGCGCGCGCCAGCCACGGCGAGCGCCGCCAAGCCCGCCGAAACAACCGCGTTCCAGCCGGCAAGCGACAGGCCAAGAATGCGCAGCGCGGCCGCATCGCAGCGTGTGAGCTTGAAGTTCTGCAATTGCTTCAGGAAATCGTCCCCCGAGACAGCGCGATCGAGCGGCCCGAAGCACTCCGGAGGCCCAGGCCAAAATCCCCACTCCACCCCGGCATGATAGGCGCCAAAAATCGCGCTCCCGGCGAAAATCAGGGCAAGTATGCACAAGGCCGCGTGCGACAAACTTCTTGGACCTCGCGTGGCGAACAGGACCGCGAGTCCGGCAACCGGAATGGCGGCATAATAGGGAATACGCTCCTTGAGGCAGAGTTCGCAGGGCGCATAGCCTAACGCCTCGAAAAGAAACGCACCTACGATTGACGAGACCGCGATCGCCAGGATCGCGAGGGCAACGGCAAATAGACTTTTGAGAGGCATTGCGGCGGTCAGACCATGCGAGCGGCGATCCAAAAGCCCGCCACGATGGCAACCGCAAGGATTGCCAAAAACCAGCCAAAATATTTGTCGAGCAGGGCGTTGACCGGTTCGCCATAGCGCTTCAGAAGCACCGCGATGAAGA
>DASYNQ010000019.1:0-6236 GCA_036008425.1 Methylocella sp.
CGCGTTCTATGTCTATCCATCCTGCGCTGGCGCGATCGGCAAGAAAACTCCGGACGGCAAAGTGATCGGCAATGACGAGGATTTTGTCGCCGCGCTTCTCGAAGCGGAGGGTGTCGCCGTGGTGCAAGGCTCGGCCTTCGGACTTGGCCCGAATTTTAGGATTTCCTATGCGACGGCGACTGCGGTGCTCGAAGACGCCTGCGCGAAAATCCAGCGTTTTTGCGCGAGCCTCGCGTGAATGCGTTTTGCTTCAATCGTACCAAAATGTTTCACGTGAAACATTTTGGTACGATCGGCGAGGCTGAGTTACTCAAGGCCTCATACATCCGGCGGCCTTTAGACGAGTAAGATCGCGCGGAAATTTGGTGCGTTAGGCGATTTATCGTGCGCCCGTGCCCGGCGGCTGCCTTCGAGCCACAGCCGAAGCTCGACGACGGCCGAACAGACGGCTTGATTCGACAGACGCCAGTATTCAGACGCCGCCGATTGGATGGCCCGTCAATGCTCTCGTTCCCTCGGGTCGCTCGGCGCTTCGGTGCTGGCGACTTCCTTATCTTCGTTCGGTGTCTAACGCAGCGCGCCCTGATGGATGCGGTATCGTAAGTCATTCGCGCGTCTCCATCGCGCCGCTCCGGTCGGCTATCTCCTGGGAAACAGCCGCAGTGCCCCGTTTCTGATCGATCACTTTGACCGGATCATCGATTGATATGTTTGGGTCGAGGTGCTTCTTGTACTTCACCAGTACGCGTTTGAGGTCTTTGTCACTCACCCAAAGGTTGTATTCCTCGCCGAATAGCCAAGTATTTTCGGCAAGTATCTTATGTAGTTGAGTTCGCTCTTTCAGTCTTCCTTTAAGCTCAGGGTCAAATACGATCTTTTCGAGAGCAGCGATAAATTTTAGTCGATCTGCGACGGTCTTAGCCGCCGTAATGATCGCGGATAAAGTTGTTTCTTGAAGCAGTTCAGCCAACTCCTTCTGCTGCTTTGCGGGGAGGTCCAAAACCTCCTTGAGGATCGTTTGCAACTCTTCGGGACTGCACTCGATAGCACTCCTGAGCATCCGCAGGTGCAATGCCTTGGCCTTTGTGGATGTAAGCCCGATTTCTGGCGCGAGCCGCTGGACGTGGACCGCGACAATATCGAAAACCTGCCGCTCCGCTTTCTCCACGGTCGTCTCCGGCTCTCCCCGATACGGATAGACATCGGCGGCCTTCCATTCATCAACAAAGGTTCGAGCCCGCTCCGCCGCACGCTCGCGGAAGTAGTCTTTTATTGCTGAACGGGCTACTTCGACCGAGGCGTTCAGGACACCGTCCATTTCGGCAAAGGCAATTCGATCTTCGTTGTGCAGCCTTTCGATGTAGGCTGATTTCAGATAGGCCGAGAAGAAGAATCCCGGCACATGAAAGCGGGTTTCGACTTGATCGAGTGGGAACCCGCCAGCCGAGCACAGGTATAAGGTGCGCTTTGTGTCCGCGCGCCACTCGATGACGTGTAACTCGGCAGGATACTCGACACCATCGGCTGAGACGATCGGCGGCAGCGCCACCTTATGTTGACTGGCGATCGCCTTCTCGGGGTCGAGGCGCTCACTCGCGATCGATATCGCGACGTCGCGATAATTCATGAGGTAGAGGGCGAATATCTCCGCCAGCTCCTGCAACCCATCCGCGCTTTCGAATACCTTGTAGTCCTGGCGCAGATCGTCGATCTCGGCGATCACCCCGGTTGCTCGCTCGGGCGCCGGCTCATCCTCTGTGATTGCGACGTCGGTGAGATCGGATTCGAGCAGCTTGATTTCGAAGGCGCGATTGCCCTCTACGCCCTTGTAGCAGACCCTCCACCTGACCGACTGACCGTGGGCGAACGCCTTGTACCGCCCGCGCCCCTCCTGACCGTGGATCATGCGCTTGCATCGCTTTGTGTGTCGCGTGCACCGCTTCCACGAGCCACCGAGATTGCCGAACAGTGCGTTCGCGTCGGCGCGGGGGAATCCGTCGCCGTTGTCGTAGACGACGATCTTGGACATACCGCCCACGAGATCGTTATGCGCGAATTCGACGTTGATAGTGGTCGCGTCGCCGTCGAGTCCGTTCCAAATGAGCTCTGCCAGGGCCGCGAGAGGCTTCGCCCGCGTCTGCCGCGCAACGAAGTCGTCCTGAACCGCAACGGAGACGTGCTCGACTACTCCCATACCTCCTCCCTGCAGTTATGCCCCTCCGCTCAGTGGGCCGACAAATCGAACGACGGCAATGGGCGCAGAGCCGAAACTGAACTGCGGCGTGCCTGGGACGTCCGGAAATGGCGCAATGCGGACCAAACGAACTAAACGTCTCACTGGCCATGATCCGTTTGAATGAATCATGGGCTGAAGCGCATTGTTATCGCATGAGTCTTCGAAAAACCGTAAGCCCGAATTCGCTTACCGTTGCCTTGAGGCCGACTTCAAGACGAATACCTGGATCGCCGGCGAGATTGGCGCCGCCCAGCGCAGCATCGATCGCCGCACGAGGCGGGCAAGCGGTTGTCCCCGCGCGTTCGCGATTGCCTTGAGCTCCTCCTAAAAAGCAGATTCCAGGCATATGCTGGTGCAATGGCCCGCGACGCCGAGCGAATGTTTGACGATTTTTCCCAAAGCCTCGCGCTGGGATTCACTCGGCGCGGTCATCCGCCACCTCCCGCCGGTGCGCATCGAGGTGCTTTTCGTCTAACCCCCGCACGCGCTCCGCGGCCTCGCGCTCGGCACGCGTGCGCCCGGATTTTGCCCGCTTGGCGGCGGAGTCCCTCGTTGCCGCGATGCGCGCGCGCTGCTTGCGGGCGCGGCGCAGATTGACGATCTCGCCCTTGTTTTCGCGGATGATCTTATCCAAAAAGGCTCCAACTTATTGGGATCATGCTCTAGCTCTTCTTGCGAAAGGTATCGATCGAGACGACTTTGGGTTCGCCATTTTGCGGCTTTGCAACCGCACCCTCGGCCTTGGCCGCTTCGCTTGCTTTCTTGGTTTGCTTTGCCGGCTTGGCTTCCGGCAAAGGCGGGGCCTGGGCCAAGGGTTCCAAAACGCTTACGGGCGCCGTTTGCGGCGGCGATGATCCGGTATCGCTGACACCGGCCGCCTCGTCCTCGACCGAGAACTGCAACTCGAAACCCACCGACGGATCGGCAAAACGGGTCACCGCATCGAACGGGATGAGCAGCATTTCCGGTCTATTTTGGAACGATAGACCGACCTCGAAAGCCTCCCCGGTCACGCTTAAATCCCAGAATTGATGCTGGAGCACGATCGTCATTTCGTCCGGATAGAGCTCGCGCATCCGCGCCGAAAGCCGCACGCCCCGCGCATGGGTGCGAAAACCGATGTAAAAGTGATGCTCGCCCGGAACCCCATCGCGCGCCACACCGGAAAGGACTTTCCGCACGGCCCCCCGCAAGGCGTCCTGGACAACAAGATCGTAGCGGATCAAGTCAACGGCCATTCAACCCGCTCGCACAACGCGATTTTGGACAAAATTCCCAATACGAAAATATTAACCGCGACACCCGATCGGCGAAAGTGGAGGCTTCTGTTGCCAGGTGCCTCCGGACCCCGCCTTGAAGTGCTACCTCCAAGGGCTTGATTTCGGTACCATTACCGCATTACGCGGCAACAGCCACCGGAGCATAGTTGTCATTAGCAACTATAAGGTTCGGCCCGATGACGGCGGAACCATGCCGGGCAAAGGATCATCCTTTACACTCCCCGTCGAACCTATTTCGCCCCCGCCGAAACCCGCCACCGCCGCGCCGATCGCGCCTTCAGTAACGGGCTTGGGTGGAGGCGCCGGGTACCGCCCCCGGGTCCGAAGAGCTTATTTCGACGCCGTTTATCGCCATAGCCGCGCAAGGCGGCGCTGCGAATATAAGCATTATGGCGCACTTTTCAAAGCGAAAAACCAAACCGCGATAACACCTGCGGCGCGCATGGGGATAAGGGGCCGCGCCGTGACCGGCCCGGGCTCCGGCTGGTACATTTTTAATGCCGCGAAAAGACGTTTAAAGGTTCGCGCATGCAAACCTATCTCGATCTTCTCGCCAAAATTCTCAGCGACGGCGAGGTTAAGGCCGATCGCACCGGGACCGGAACCCGCTCGCTTTTCGGGCATCAGATGCGGTTTGGCTTGCGCCAGGGCTTTCCGCTCGTCACCACCAAGAAGCTGCATTGGAAATCCATCGTCCACGAGCTTTTGTGGTTTTTGCGCGGCGATACCAATATCGCCTATCTCAAGGCGCATGGCGTCGGCATCTGGGACGAATGGGCGGACGAAACCGGCGATCTCGGACCCGTCTATGGCAAGCAATGGCGCGCGTGGCAGGCCCCGGACGGGCGTGTCATCGACCAAATTTCCTCGGTCGTGGAAGAAATCAAGCGTAATCCTTTTTCCCGCCGTTTGATCGTCTCCGCTTGGAACCCCGCCGATCTGCCGGCAATGGCGCTCGCGCCCTGCCATTGCCTGTTTCAGTTTTACGTCGCCGAGGGCGGGGATGGCAGAAAAAGACTCTCGTGCCAACTCTACCAACGTTCGGCGGACGTGTTTTTGGGGGTGCCTTTCAACATCGCAAGCTACGCGCTTCTAACCGCGATGGTCGCGCATGTCGCGGGCCTCGATGTTGGCGATTTCGTGCATGTCCTTGGCGATGCGCATCTCTATGAAAATCATCTCGAACAGGCGCGCCTCCAGCTTGGCCGCACTCCCCGCGCCTTGCCCCGGTTGAAGCTCAACGCGCAAGTCAAATCGATCTTCGATTTCCGCTTCGAGGACATCGTGATCGAGGCCTATGATCCGCATCCGGCGATCCCGGCACCGATCGCCGTATGAGGCGGACCATCACGCTCTCGTTTCGTCATCTTGCAGCATAAGGCGAAGATTTTGCAGCGCCGCGCCGGATGCTCCCTTGCCGAGATTGTCGAGTTTTGCGACGAGAAGGGCCTGACCTCTTGAATCGTTGGCGAAGACCCGCAGTTCGAGATCGTTCGTGCCGTTGAGAGATTGCGGCTCGATCCTGCCAAAAGCTTCGGCCGGCTTGACTTTGACGAGAGCGCTTCCTGCGTAATGCGCCGCGAGCGCCGCCTCGAGATCGGCGCCCTTCGGCTTGAGCGGCAAGTCATCCAAAAACAGCGGCACGCAAACCAGCATGCCTTGCGCGAAATTGCCGACCGAAGGCGTAAAAATAGGGCGGCGCGCGAGGCGGGCGTAGCGCTCGATTTCCGCCACGTGCTTATGTTCGAGGCCGAGCGCATAGGCTTCGAAGGGGGGCGCACCGCCGCGCTCGTAATCGGCGATCATCTTCTTGCCGCCGCCCGAATAGCCGGATACAGCATGGATCGAAACCGGAAAATCGGCAGGCAAAAGGCCTCCGTCGACAAGCGGGCGCAACAGCGCGATCGCGCCCGTCGCGTAGCAGCCCGGATTGGCGACAAAACTCGCCCTTTTAATCGCTTCGGCCTGGCCTGATTCAAGTTCGGGAAAGCCGTAGGTCCAACCTTTTGCCACCCGGTGCGCGGTCGAGGCGTCGAGAATGCGCGGACTTTTCTCGCCCATCGTCAGCGCGATCGCGACGGATTCGCGGGCGGCATTATCTGGGAGGCATAGAACGACGATATCGGCTCGTTCCATCAGCGCTTTCTTGGCGCCCGGGTCCTTGCGCTGCTTGGGGGGCAGGCTAAGGAGTTCCACTCCGGGGAGAGAATCGAGCCGCGCGTAAATGCCAAGTCCGGTTGTTCCGGCTTCGCCGTCGATAAAAATTTTCGCGGACATGTTACGGCCTTTGGGCAAGCAAATGGACGCTAGACCATAATCGCTTCGAGTTTCATCGCTCATCGTCTCGACACCGCCGCGGAGGCCGCGCTCAAAGTAGGTTGGTCTGCCGGGCTGCCTCGTTCATGTTCGTAGCTTGCCGCACCGGCTGCTGGCTGCCCTGATGGCGGGCATAGACTTTGGTGAACTCGGCCCCGAGCAGGAAAATCTGCGCCGAGTAGTAGATCCATAGCAACGCCACGATCAGAGCGCCCGCCGCTCCATAGCTCGAGGCAACCGCGCTGCTCCCGATGTAGAGTCCGATCAGGAATTTGCCGATACTGAACAGGAAGGCGGTCACGACGGCGCCGGCCAGCACGTCCCGCCACTCCAGATCCTTGTCGGGCAGCACCTTGTAGATCGCCGCGAACAGGACCGAGATCAGGGCGAACGAGATCAGGAAA
>DASYNQ010000020.1:0-1630 GCA_036008425.1 Methylocella sp.
CGCTTATCAGTTCCACGAGCCGCTCGGCGTGGTGGGCCAGATCATACCGTGGAATTTCCCGATCCTGATGGCAACGTGGAAGCTCGCGCCCGCGCTCGCCGCCGGCAATTGCGTCGTGCTGAAGCCGGCCGAGCAGACCCCGATGAGCATCATGGTCCTCATGGACATGATCGGCGATCTTTTGCCGCCCGGCGTCCTCAATGTGATCAATGGCTTTGGCGTCGAAGCGGGCAAGCCGCTCGCGCAAAGCAAGCGGGTCGCCAAGGTCGCCTTCACCGGCGAGACGACGACCGGCCGCCTGATCATGCAATATGCGTCCGACAACATCATCCCGGTGACGTTGGAGCTCGGCGGCAAGTCGCCCAACATCTTCTTCGAGGATGTCGCGGCCAAGGATGATGATTTTTTGGACAAGGCGCTAGAAGGGCTTGCGATGTTCGCCTTCAACCAGGGCGAGGTCTGCACCTGTCCATCGCGCGCGCTGGTTCATGAAAAAATCTACGATCGCTTCATGGAGCGGGCGATCGCCCGGGTCAAGGCGATGAAGCAGGGCAACCCGCTCGACCCATTGACCATGGTCGGCGCGCAAGCCTCGAACGATCAGCTGGAAAAAATTCTCTCCTATCTCGATATCGGCCGCCAGGAAGGCGCCAAGGTGCTGACTGGCGGCGCGCGTGCCGAAATGGGGCCCGAGCTTGCCGGCGGATTCTATGTCCAGCCGACGATCCTCGAAGGCCACAACAAGATGCGCATCTTCCAAGAAGAAATATTTGGCCCCGTTCTCTCCGTGACAAAATTCAAGGACGATGACGAGGCGCTTTCGATCGCCAACGATTCGCTCTATGGACTCGGCGCCGGAGTCTGGACCCGCGATGGAACGCGCGCCTATCGTTTTGGCCGCGCCATTCAGGCTGGGCGTGTTTGGACAAATTGCTTCCATCTCTATCCCGCCCACGCGGCCTTCGGCGGTTACAAGCAGTCAGGAATCGGCCGCGAGACGCACAAGATGATGCTCGACCATTATCAGCAGACCAAGAATCTTCTCGTCAGCTATAGCCCGAAAGCGCTTGGATTCTTCTAAGAGGCCGCGCGGGAGTGCCAATTCATGGTCGAACGCGTCGTCGCGACTGAAAAGGCGGTGGATTTTATCGCGCGCCTCAAGGACAAACATGGCGCCTTGCTGTTTCATCAGTCGGGCGGCTGCTGCGACGGCAGCTCGCCCATGTGTTTTCCGCAAGCGGAGTTTCGCACCGGGCCGAGCGACGTGCTTTTGGGCGAGATCGCGGGCTGCCCGGTTTATATCGGCGCCGCCCAATTCGAACTATGGCGGCATACGCAACTCATCATCGATGTCGTTCCCGGCCGGGGCGCGGGCTTTTCCGTCGAGGCCCCCGAAGGTGTGCGGTTTTTGACCCGCGGGCGGGTGTTCACCGAGGCGGAGTTGGCCTCGCTGCGTGGCGCGCCTTTCGCCGCGTGATGTTGCTCTGAGGCAGCCGCGAGCGGCGGCGCGAGGCGATCGGCAACCGTCATCGCATCGTCGCTTCCTTGTGGCACGGGTCACGCCATTCCAGCCGCATGCCGATGGCGGATCTCTCGATTTGCTTGAAACCGAGGCGCAGGTAGAAGCGCA
>DASYNQ010000021.1:0-2332 GCA_036008425.1 Methylocella sp.
GACTGCCTAGCAGGGTATTGAGAAAGCAAGTCAACAGCGACCCAGTAGGCGAGATCGTGATCTACACACTCAGACCGATGCCGTACCGCACAACGATCATTGGTTCTGCTTTTGTTTTTATTGCAGTCGCTGCGAAGCCGAGGTGCAGCGTCTCCAGCGTCAAGTCGATGAGCGGGCCGGCGAACTAAAAGTCTTGGTCACTTTCGTTAACTCTTCGCTACGAGATCAAATCGAAGGACGCGCCGAGCGCGCGGCGATCCGGATTTTCGAGCGGCTTCGTCGATTCAGGGTGACGAGTCGCGGCAAGCTCAAATTGAACGGCTCCCGGCGAGAAAGCGGTAGAAAACCCTGTGCGGAAAAAACCATGTCCAGAGTTCATCACCAGCAGGGCGGCGAGCCTTCGCAGCGGATGCTGCGCGTGGCCGAGCTTATCCGCCATACCATGGCCGAGCTTTTGGTTCGTTCGGCGATCGGCGATCCGGTTCTCGAAAGCCAGCCGATAACGATTCCGGAAGTGCGCATGAGTCCCGATCTCAAGCTTGCCACCATTTTTGTCATGCCGCTCGGCGGCACGCGGGTCGCGGATGTCCTAGCCGCGCTCGACCGGCACAAGAAAGTCTTGCGCGGCGAGATTGCTCGCCGCATAGACCTAAGGTTCGCACCCGATATTCGCTTCAAGGCGGACCCAAGTTTCGAATATGGCGCCAAGATCGACGCCTTGCTCGAATTGCCCGAGGTGAAACGCGATTTGAGCAAAAAACAGGACAAGCCGGAATGAAGGTCCGCGCATCGGCGCGAAACGACGTTCATGGCTGGGTCGTGCTCGACAAACCGGCCAGCATGACCTCGACCCATGTGGTATGCCGGCTGAAGCGGATGTTCAACGCCAAGAAGGCTGGACACGCCGGAACGCTCGACCCTCTCGCCACGGGGGTTTTGCCGGTCGCTTTTGGCGAGGCGACAAAAACCGTGCCTTTCGTTCAAGACGGCGAAAAAGTCTATCGCTTCACGGTGCGCTGGGGCGTCGAAACCGACACCTACGATTCCGACGGCAAGATTGCCGCGCAATCGGACGCGCGGCCCGCCGCCGCCGGCATCCTCGCGCTGTTGCCACGGTTTACCGGAACCATTCAGCAGCAGCCGCCGTCCTATTCGGCGATCAAGATCAATGGCGAGCGCGCCTACGATCTGGCGCGTGGTGGCCAGGCGCCGGAGTTGTCCCCGCGTCCGGTGACGATCCGCGCCCTCGATCTCATAAACGCCCTGCCCGAAGAGGCGGTGTTCGAAGCGCGCTGCGGCAAGGGAACCTATGTGCGCGCGATCGCCCGCGACCTCGGCAGAAGTCTTGGCTGTTACGGCCATGTCAGCGCATTGCGGCGCACGCGGGTCGGGCCATTCTACGAATCGGACGCGGTGACTTTGCAGGAGTTGGAGGATCCCGCCTCCCGCGCCCAGGCCTTGCGCCGCGTCGAAGCGGGTCTCATGGAAGTGCCGCGGGTCGTGGTTGATTCCGGCGCCGCGGCCAAACTCAGGCGTGGCCAGTCCATCCTTCTGCGCGGCCATGACGCGCCGTTTGATGGCTTCGCCTATGCCGCCTGTTGCGGCGTGGTCATCGCTGTCGGCGCGGTCGAGAAGGGAGAATTAATTCCAGGCCGCGTCTTCAATCTGCCTCTTTAAATTGGCCTTCAAGATCCCTCATCGCCGAGCATGGCTTCGAGCGTCGCGCGTTCAGCTTCCGACAAGCTAGTTGCCGGGGCGAGGCTCTTTTGCCGCCGCCGGGCAACAAATATGATGCCGCCGCCCGCGAGAAGGAAAAGGAAGGGCGCGCCCCAAAGCAGCCAGGTTTCAAGCTTGAAAGGCGGCTTCAGCAATATGAAATCGCCATAGCGGCGGACCAGGAAGGCACAAATCTGATCGTCGCTGTCGCCTGCCTGGAGCCGCTCGCGGACGAGAACGCGCAGATCGCGGGCAAGGTCAGCGTGGGATTCGTCGATCGATTCGTTCTGGCAAACCATGCAGCGCAATTGCGCGGAAAGCGCGCGTGCTCTTGCTTCAAGCCGCTGGTCCGTCATGATTTCGTCGGGCTGAACCGCCCTTGCCGCGAGTGGCGCCAGCAAGAGCAGGCAAGTCAGGGCAAATGCACGCGCGACAATCATTGAATTCATTCCGCCGGTTGCGGGCGCGGTGCTTGCGCCTTGCGGGCGCGGCGCGCGATGCCGACCCTGAAACTCAGATCGCTGAGCGACAGGCATCCGCCGAAAGCCATGACCAAGGCGCCGATCCAGATCAAGGCGACAAGCGGCTTCCAGAAAATCCTTGCGTTGACGGCGCC
>DASYNQ010000022.1:0-9134 GCA_036008425.1 Methylocella sp.
GCCAGACTGGAATAGAGTTCGCCGATTTTCGTCGCCTGCGCGACAAAGCCGGCATAAGAGGTCTTCCAATATTCGGACTGGATCTGGATCGCGGTTTCGTAGGACTTGGCGCCGAGCAATTTTTCCATGAAAGCGGAATTATTCTCCAAGGCTTTCTTGGAATAATCTACCGTTTCGGTTGCGATTGTCTGGAGGGTCTTGGCGAAGCACGTCGTCGCCGCGGCCGCCGCGCCGAATTGCTCCTTGCCGTAGTTTTGGACGTCATCAAATTCGTTGGCCATGTCACTTCCTCGATCGGTGGTGCGCCAGTTCTCGCCTTACGGAGACGGCTAAAATCGCGAGCTCGCTTGCCTCGCCGGTCATCTATTTAGTGCGTCGCACAAATAACGTCAAGGAGATGTTGCGCTGCAATATCGGCCGAGACCAAAGCGATGCCGCCGCTTCGAACCGGAGCCTTAACTAACCGGTAACCGCGCCGGACTAGCATTCCCCGAGGATCATTCCGGCGGCACGCCGACGACGCGTGCCAGCCGAGAACCGGGGACGTTGCAGATGTTGAAGTTTGGCGCGACGTTTTGCCGCACCCGAAAGGCCGCGGCCGGGGCAGGCCTCGGCCTGGCCCTGGTGGCGGTGAGCTTCATTGCTCCGCCCGCCGAGGCCCATCATTGGCGCCCCCACCGCCATGTTTGGCTGCAAACCCAATTCGAAGGCCGGCGGCATCACAAAGAGTCCATCCTCTACCGCCATGCGCGCGCGGGCGGCGGCACATCGAACATCGCGGCAATCGTTATCGACGGCAATTCCGGCCGGACGCTTTATGCCCGCAACGAAAACGAGTTGCGCTTCCCAGCCTCGATCACCAAGGTGATGACACTTTATCTTTTGTTCGAACAGCTCGAGCAAGGGCGTCTGCGGCTCGACAGCGATATTCGTGTCTCCGCTTATGCCGCGGCGCAAAAGCCCACCAAACTTGGCCTCCATCCCGGCGAAGCGATCACAGTCGACGACGCGATTAAGGCGGTCGTCACCCGTTCGGCGAACGACATAGCGGTCGCCATCGCCGAAACCATCGGCGGGGACGAGGAGAGTTTTGCCGAGCTTATGACGCTGAAGGCGCATGCTCTCGGGATGAATAGCACGCATTTTGCCAACGCCTCCGGCCTGCCAAACGGCGAACAGGTCACGACGGCGCATGATCTCGCAATTCTCGGGCGCGCCGTCCAAGAGCGCTTCCCACGCTATTATCACTATTTTGCTACCCACGCCTTCTATTATGAAGGCGCCACGATCGTGAACCACAATCATCTCCTCGATCGGGTCGAGGGAATGGACGGAATCAAGACCGGCTACACCCGAGCCTCCGGCTTCAATCTTCTGACCTCGGTAAAACGCGACGGACATTATATCGTCGCCGTGGTCCTCGGCGGCCGAAGCGCGCGGGCCCGCGACAAGATCATAGCGGATTTGATCGAAGATCAGATCGAAAATAGCGCCACCGTCCGCACAGCGTCTTCGATTTCCGACGCCGGGGTCAATGGGCATAACGCGGAAGCCGCAAATAGTCCTGACCCAAGCCTCCGGGGCACCGAATCCCCAGAGAAGATCGATTCCAGGCTGGCCTTTGCGCGGAGCCCACCGAGATCCAATCTCACGCTCGATCCGATCCAGGTCTCTTCGCTTAACGCCGATGTTCCGCCTGAAAAATCGCGCCCGGCCTTTGTCTCTGGGGCGCCGAAACTAGGGACCGCCGCGTCCCGCGCGGCCCTGGGCGAAAACCATTGGAAACAGGCAAGCCTCGATGGTTCAACTGCTCGCGGCCGTCCAGGGCACGGCGGCGATCTCTCGACCGCGACCCCTTCCGCAATACGCGTCAGCGCGGTCGCCGCGCGAACCCATGGCGCCGACAAAATCGCGGCCGCGATGAAAGAGTTGCCTCAAGGCGGCGGCGTGAGAGCTGCCGATGTCGGCCGCCCGGCCGCGGCGCGAAGCGGCTGGATGATTCAGATCGGCGCGACTGGCGACATAAGCAAGGCGGCCGAACTTTTGGCCCGCGCCAAGTCGGAAGGACGCAAAACGCTTGCCGCCGCGCAAGCCTTTACCGAGAAGGTTCAGAAGGGCTCCGAAACGCTCTACCGGGCGCGGTTCGCCGGCCTCGAAGCCGACAGTGCCGAACTCGCCTGCAAAACCCTCAAACGTTCAGGATTTTCCTGTTTCGCAACGAAAAACTGAAGCAAGTGCCGTAACCGCCGCGCCTGGCTCCCACCAGGCCATCCACCAGGGGCTACTGATGACGCCGCATCAGCACATCCTTGGCTTCGTTCACACGAGCCGCCAGATCCGTCGACCCCCCGTGATCGGGATGCAATTTCTTCATCAGCGAACGGTGCGACCGAGCGACTTCCTCATCCGAAGCGCCTTTGTGAAGTCCCAAAACTTCATACGCTTCATCCTCGGACATCGTACCGGCACGGCGTCCCGCGTGTCCGCGCCCAGGGTGGCGCTGGTTCTGCGCTGCCGCACGCCATCCGGCAAACCGGCGGTCGAGATAGGCTTCCATGAGCCTCGCACCCTCGGGATCGTCCCGGCAACAGAGGTCATGGAGGGCTTCGCATTGCGGCCTGGTCATCGCATCCAGTGATTTGCCCTCGTCCGGCCCGGCCAGCACCGTCCCCCGCATTTTGCCGGTGCCATGATCAAGCTCCATCTCGATCATCGCCGATCTCACGCACGAAATCTTTCGCGTCCCTGGCCCACTGTAAGATGTGAACATCCGCGACAGCGACCCGCCGCGCAATCCGAGCAACCAGGCTCCAAGTCCGCCAAGCCCAAGCGCCATGTCGAAACGCCCCCGCAGCAGCAAGACCGCCCCCGCGAGAAGTGCCGCGCCGCCGCCGCCGCGCTTGATCACGCGCGCGAGCGCGGCGGGATCGGCCGCCGCGAACGCCTTAAGCGCGGAGAGTGCGAGCCAAAATAGTAAAAATCCGCCGAGAAGATAGATCATTTCATGCCGCCAGTTCAGCGCAATTGCGACAAGAGGTGGTCCGCCGCCGCGGCGCCGCGCGCGCGCGCCTCGAATTCAAGCGCGGGGCGGCCTCCCGCAGCATAGGCCGCTGCGGCCGTCAGAAGCGCGACGAGCCGCTCAGGCGAAGATAAATCGAAAGTCGCGTAGGCGCCCCCGGTCAGCAGCGCAATCTTCCGGAAAGCCTGCTCCGCAACATTATCGCGCCCCTCTTGGAACAGGAAAGCCTTCACTCCCAAAAGCCCGATTTCGGCGGCTAGCCCGGCCAGAACGTCGAGCCGCTCTTCCATCGCATCGCCAACGAAGACCAAGGCACGGACTGGAGTTTTCCGCGTTTCATCGAGGACATGACGCAAGACCTTTTCGATCTGCGTTTGGCCTGCGCCCACCCCGATCTTGGTCATAAGGGATGCCAAGCTCTGTCCCCCGGCCACGAAGCGCGACGCCTTGCACTCGGAAAAGCCCCGGTAATAAACGAGCTGGACATCGAGCCCGCCATGCGCTGCCGCCGTCGCGAACATCCGCCCTTGCACGCCTTGCGCCATGTCCCAGGTGGCTTGCCGGCTCATCGTGGCATCGAGCGCGAAAATGAGCCGCCCGCGCCCCGACCCGGACGTCGCGGGCAATTTCGCCGCGGCCTCGAGAAATTCGTCGATATTCGATTTGGTGCTGGACGTCGGCGCGATCACGCCACCCTTGTCCCCTGGTTGACCCACTTGGCTCCTCGCGAACTATCCTGTTCAGATTTTTATAGATCGTGCTTGCGGGGCGCAACGGCAAGCATTTTTAGCGTTAGTGCCGGTGTGGCGCGATCCGCCTGCAACGCCCGGCCCCATGTGCCAGCCCGAGACGCCGGCGCATGCGGGTTCAGGCGATTTCATATTTGTCGATGATCCAGGTTTCCGCTTGGGCTTGCGCGCTCCAATTTTGCCAGGCAGGCAACGCCATCATCGCGTCCATATAGGCCCGCGTGCCGGGCGTGACCGCCACCTTATACACATGCAGACGATTGACCACCGGCGCGAACATCGCGTCGGCCGCCGAAAAATCGCCGAAGAGAAAGGCGCCAGCTTGACCGAACTCCCCGCGGGCTTGCCCTTGCCTGTTCGAGGCGGGCGACATCGGCGCTTGCCTCGGGGGTCAGCTCCCGTTGTTTGACCTTGTGGCGCATATTCATCGGCAGCAGCCCGCGCATGCCCATGAAGCCCGAATGCATTTCGGCGGCGAGTGAACGGGCCTGCGCCCGCGCCGCCTGCGGCCTCGGCCAGATTGGCATGCATGGATGGAGTTCGGCGACATATTCGATAATCGCGAGCGAATCCCACACGACGATTTTGCCATCGTGTAACGATGGACATTTGCCGGCCTGGGAAAAGCGCAACATTTCCGAGCGGGTATTTTCTTGCGCCAGGGGGATCACGACCTCGTTGAACGCGATGCCGAAATGGCGCATCAAAATCCACGGCCGGAACGACCAGGACGAATAGGTTTTGTTGGCAATGACGAGCGTGGGGTTCATTGGCGCTCTAATGACTCATGGCGGAACTTGCGTTGCGTGTGCCGAAGCTTCATCGGATACGACTGTAAAACCAAAGCCAGCGTGCGCGGCCTTTCGGCCACCGCCACGCCTTCGAAAAACGCCCCGAGCGGCGCTCAAGGCGCGGGAAACAGCGCGTCCGTCTTACCCGCCAGCCGGTAGGCCAAAAGCCCGACCCATTCACGGATGCCGAAATCGAACATGAAAATTCTGTCGGTCATGGATGGGGATAGCAGAAAATCACGCTCGTCGCCAAAAGTGCGATAGGCAACCGGATAAGGTATTACATCGAATCCCAAATGCCGGAATATGCCGACGGAACGCGGCATGTGC
Organism: Methylocella sp.; assembly: GCA_036008425.1. Classification (GTDB taxonomy): domain Bacteria; phylum Pseudomonadota; class Alphaproteobacteria; order Rhizobiales; family Beijerinckiaceae; genus Methylocapsa. Next base: position 4,890 of record DASYNQ010000022.1, read on the forward strand.
CAGGCCGAGGTCACGAGGAGCCAGATCTCTCCCGGCTTCGGCTTGACGAGATCGCGCGTGAACACGGCATTTTCCCACGTATTGCGGGACTTCTCCTCGAACGTCATGCGCTCGGCTGGCACGCCTAACGAAAGCCAGAGTTTTCGCGCGCCGATCGCCTCCGGCGGCCCTTCGCCTAGCAAACCCGCCGATCCGCCGGTGAAGACGAGCCGCGCGGATGGATAGCGCCGCGCCAATTCGACGCCGGTTGTCATTCGGGCGGCATCCGCGGTGAGGGAGACCTGCCCGCGCGCTTCCGATTTTTCCGTGTCCACGGCGCCGCCAAGGACGATGATTCCGGCCGGCGCGGGGATATCGGCGGGTGGCGGCGAAAATCGCGCCTCCAAGGGCCACAAAAGGAGGGCTCCGAGCGGCGTGAGGAAGCCGGCGGCGAGCGCGATTATCGCGCCGGCCATAAGAGCCCGCCCCGCCCGCGCGAAGCGGGTGAACCCAAGAAGGATCCCCAAAACGCCCACGACAATAGCCAGGGATACCGGCTCGGCAACGAACCAGAAGATCTTTGAGGCAATGAAAAACATGCAACTTCCGGACAGAAGACTCGAATTATTTTACGGCTCGGAAATCTTGGCCCTGCTTGCCCGCGTCATCGGGTTCCGCATCCCATTCATGAGCGGCCGGAATGGAGTAAACCCCGCCGAGCCAGCGGTGGAGATCAACGTCGGCGCAGCGCTTTGAACAAAACGGGCGGTCGGTGAAAGCGGCGGGTTTGCCGCAGATCGGACAGGGCCGGGCCGGTGCTTCGTCCGATTTTTCATCAAAACGATTTTCCGGTTTTGCGACTGGCATGGTTTGGCCGGTGTTTGGGGTCAGCGAGGCGATTACACCCTGTTTAACCAAGAAACATGCGCCGGAAAGCCTTCGCCGGCAAGCAGCGACATGGTCTCGTAGAGCGGCAGACCGGCGACCGCGGAATAGGACCCGATAAGCTTTTGCGCAAATGCGCCGGCAAGGCCCTGGATCGCATAGCCTCCGGCCTTGCCGCGCCACTCGCCGGACCCGAGATAGGCTTCGATCTCGGCGGCCGACAGCCGTTTGAGGCGCAGCCGCGTCTCGACCAGCTTGTGGCGCGCGCGGCCCTTTGGCGTGATGAGGCAGACCGCCGTATGAATCCGGTGCGCCCGGCCCGACAAAAGCCGCAAGGATTGCGCCGCCTCCGCCACAATCTCGCATTTTGGCAGTATGCGGCGGCCGACGCTAACGACCGTGTCGGCCCCGATGATATAGGCACCTGCGAGTTCGGGCCGGCTCGCCGCGATCCGCCCGGCGGCGCCCGTCTTTTCTTCCGCCAGCCGCACCGCGAGGCTACGCGGCAGCTCGTTCTTGCGCGGGGTTTCATCGAGATCGGCGGGAAGCAAGGCGTCCGGCTCAATGCCGATCTGTTGCAGGAGCTCGAGCCGCCGGGGCGACGCTGAAGCCAAAACGAGCCTTGGCCGCCAAGCCCTATCGTCCCCGGTCATGGCAGCTCCATCGTCGGAATCTCGATCATCTGAACCGGAAGGTAATGCGGCCCTTGGTCAGGTCATAGGGAGTCATTTCCACAAGAACCTTGTCGCCGGTGAGAACGCGGATACGATTCTTGCGCATCTTTCCGGCGGTGTGCGCGATAATCTCGTGGTCGTTTTCGAGCTTGACGCGAAAGGTCGCATTCGGGAGCAATTCGACGACGGTCCCTGGAAATTCGAGCAATTCTTCCTTCGACATTTGTTTCCTTGAATGTAGGCCGCCGTCGCTCCGCGGCGGCCCAGCGAAGCTTTTCCGCGCGGACCCTAATCGAGAAACGTGCCTTTGTGAACTGGCCGGTGGGCTTACGAATCCGGGTTGTCCTGACGCTTACGCACCGATCGTCAGGGCGGACCCTGCGCGCGGGAAACCGGAGCGGCGGGTTAAATGCGGCCCGTCATTTCCGCGCTTGCGCAACCGGCGGCGCCCCGTCAGCGGCCGCATTAGCCTGCCGCGCGGCGTCCGCCGCCGCATAGGCGTTGAAGCGGCGGATGGCGAAGGGGATGGTTGCCAAATAAACGAAGGTCAAGCCGATCAACATTTCCATCGTAAAGGTCGCAAGCAGGAGAATGCACGCGGCGATTCCGAAAAGGACGGCAATCACATATTCGCGCGGCACGCGCCCAATCCTTTTCCCGGAAAAATGCGGGATACGGCTCGCCATCAAAAAGGCTACGATCAACACATAGGAGATTTCGAACGGAACCAGCGCACGGACATTGGGAACCGCGAGAATCGAGAGATTGAGATAAAGCGGCAAGAGCCCGACGATGGCGCCCGCCGGCGCGGGCATTCCGGTGAAGAAATGCGCCTGCCAAGGCGGCCGGTTCGGATCGTCGATCATGACATTGAAGCGGGCGAGGCGCAGCGCCGCTGCGACCGCGAAAACAAGCGCCGAGAACCAGCCGAAACTCTTCATTTCGTGGAGGCCCCAAAAATAAAGGATGAGCGCCGGGGCGACCCCGAACGCGACGAAATCGGCGAGGGAGTCGAGTTCGGCGCCGAACCGTGAGGTGCCGCGCAGCGCGCGCGCGATGCGTCCATCCAATCCATCGAGAATGGCGGCAACAATGACCGCGGCGACGGCGGTTTCGAACTGGCCCTCGATTGCGAACCGGATCGCGGTCAGGCCCATGCACAGCGCCAGCAAGGTGACGAGATTTGGCAATATGATGCGCAACGGCACCGCGCGAATTCCGCGGCCGCGCGGCGGCGGCGGATCGAAATTTTCCAATTCGCTCGCCTCGCCGCGCAGCCACGTGACCTTTGCGTCATAGTCTTGGGCGCCAGGGTGATGGCGAGGGCCGGGCGGCGTTTCGTTCATCTCATTCAGCCAGCATAAAGGGAAGGGTTCACCGCCACAAAACTTGATTGTTGCCGAATTACCTGCCGCGAGCTTTTTTTGTCAAGGCCGGGGTTATTCAATAAGCCCAGCGTTTCTCATGCCACACGGGTCGATGAACCCGCCGCGCCATAATCTAAACACGCTCCCGGCCAAAGCCTTGGGCATGACGTCTACCTGCGCCAGCCGCGCCGGTTGGATCAGGCTATACCGTTGGCTTGGAGAGGAGGCGCTTGTGGCGGACGTGAACGAGGTTGAACGTGCACTTACCGGCGCAATCGAGAAGCGGATGTTAGAGGGAAGCGGAAAGCTGAGCAAAGTCACGACCGTTGATGGCGTCGTCCACGTCACGTTCTTAGAAGTGACCGACGATGCGAATGTGTTCGACACGCTCAGTGGCGCATTGCTCGATTTGCGCCTCCAGTTGGAGGTCGAGCCTGATCTCGACGTGAAAATTAGGCGGAGGTAACGCTTGCCGCCTCATCGTTCAACGGACACCTCCAGGCCATCTTGGGACGAGAGACAGTGATGGCCGCGACGGTCCCACCACAAGATATTTGGACCGGCATGACGCGGCTCGCAGCCTACCTCTGTTCACATTCCCCCAAATCTCGTCTACGGAGGCAGCCGAGTGTGGAACGACAATGGTTTTGGCTTCCGCCTCGGGCCGCTCTCCGGCCAAAAACCGAGAGCACGGCCTTGTTTGGTGTGTTCTGACGAGACTAAATGCCCAAGCGGACGGATATTTCGACGATCCTGATCATCGGGGCCGGGCCGATCATCATCGGCCAGGCTTGCGAATTCGATTATTCCGGCACCCAGGCCTGCAAGGCGCTTCGCGAAGAGGGATACCGGATCGTCCTCGTCAATTCCAATCCGGCGACGATCATGACCGATCCGGACATGGCCGATCGCACTTACCTTGAGCCGATCACGCCGGAAGTCGTCGCCAAGATCATCGGTAAGGAGCGCTACGCGATTCCCGGCGGCTTCGCGCTGTTGCCGACCATGGGCGGCCAGACCGCGCTCAACTGCGCGCTCTCCTTGAAAAAAATGGGAGTGCTCGAAAAATTCGAGGTGGAAATGATCGGGGCGAGCGCCGCGGCAATCGACATGGCCGAGGATCGCAAGCTTTTCCGCGAGGCGATGGCCCGCATCGGCCTTTTGACGCCGCGCTCGCATCAGATCAAAACGTTGCCGCAAGCGCTTGCTGTCCTCGATGACATAGGCCTGCCCGCGATCATAAGGCCGTCCTTCACCATGGGCGGGACCGGCGGCGGCATTGCCTACAATAAGGCTGAATATATCGACATTATAGAAGGAGGAATCGACGCCTCGCCGAC
>DASYNQ010000023.1:0-3701 GCA_036008425.1 Methylocella sp.
CAATGCGCAAGGTGGACGGCTGGCGAAGCCTCAACGAAAGGCCATCCGATCAGACGATTGACCTCGCCGCATGATCGGGTAACCTCGTCACGCTGGAGACCGCGCCAAAATCAATTCCAACACAAATCGCGACGGCACCTCAAACGGAGACGCTATCCTCTGGCGCCGCTTGGTGACTACCTAATTGCTTTTCGGGTAATGTAGTCGCTTCAGCGGCAAATTCATGGTCGTTGGCTATCAGCCGACTTGAGAGGACGGTGGGTAGTGGGCTCTTTTGAATAAGGCACCCCGCTCGCGGCATTGTCGATCAATCTTCCCTCTTATGTCTATTATCACAGAGGGGGGAAATTATGACTTCGCGGAAAGAGCTTTTGGAGCAATTCGCTGTGATTCAGGCGGCGCCGGTCCCTTTTGTTATATTAACAATGCGCGCGCTTATTGTTATGTCTGTGTGCACTGCAATGGTAGCAGAATCGGCATTTGCAAAACAGAGATTTAACCCAACATGCTCCCAAACTGCGTATTCAGCGTGCCTCCACGATGCTGGCCCTTATTGTCGGAAGGATGCCGCGAGTGAGCCAGCAGCAACGCGTGCTGTAGAGCACACTGCTTGTCTCGCGCGATATCAAAGCACCTGCAGAGAGGTTCATTGCGACTGACGATGTTCGCAGCGGCAACTATGATGGCTCAGGTTTTGGTTCATCGTCAAAAAGTGGTAGCTGGCGTAACGCTTGCCGATGTTCGACAAGTTTCTCGACTATGTATTCTGTTCTGAGAAGTATGCGCCAAGATTTGTCTTGATTCCAGAGGCTTCTAATTAAGGCAATTCAAAAGAGCCCACTACCGGACGGTGAGATGACCATTTCATATGGTTACTGGCAGGGATACACATGGAAAAATGAACTGGCCGTTCAGAGGGAGCGCGTAGCCACCCATTTCAACGAGATTTTATCTGCAAGCAGTGAAGCAGAACATAATCCCATGCACATGCTGGTTCGAGCAATTGTCCTGGCGGGATTTTCAGTTCGGAGAATGATCGAGAAGAAGCTGGTAACAGACAGGCTTGTCGAGGAAAAATGCTGGTCCGGAGTTTTGCGGCCAACCACGTCGATAAAATTCGGACGCCCTACCACAGCGAAATGGGGGGCCATGCTTGCCGCAATTACAATCCGGGAAAAGCGAATACAGTTCACCTCGGCTACATGGAGCTGGCGAACGAAATCATCCATTCCTCGCAAATGATGGTCGTGCATGATGAGCCTAAGATAGGCGATGGATTGCTAATTGCTTCGGACTGGAATTTGAAGAAACGCCTTTTGCATTTAACTATCGAGGAGTTCCAATCTTTCGTGCGTAGGGTTCTCGATGACGAAATCAGAGCTATGTCCGATAATTGGGATTTCGAAACGGACCAGGTCCACTCAAAACGAGAGTGACAAAGCTGGCTTCGCCTCGTTCCGGAATAGGATTTCCATTGTCCGCAAAGCAGCGGAAGCAGAAATTCAAACCAAGACGCTACCCAGAAACCCACATCGAAGGAGCTGGTGCTTGGCGGAACTGTCGCCCGCGGAATGGACGGCGATCTGGCTGTCGTTGAGAATCGCCATCGCCGCGACAATCGTCAGCCTTCCGTTTGGGATTCTTGTCAGCTATGCGCTCGCGCGCTGGCGCTTCCCAGGCAAGATAATCCTGAATGCCGCCGTCCATTTGCCGTTGGTGATGCCTCCGGTCGTCACCGGTTTCCTCCTGCTCATTCTTTTCGGCCGGAAAGGCGTTTTCGGCGCATTTCTCGCCAGCATCGGGATCGTATTGTCGTTCCGCTGGACCGGCGCGGCGGTGGCTTGCGCGGTCATGGGATTTCCGCTCATGGTCCGCGCGATGCGGCTTTCTTTCGAGTCCATCGACCGGCGGTTGGAACAGGCCGCCGGAACGCTCGGCGCAAATCGCACGTGGACGTTTTTTCTCGTCAGTCTGCCACTCGCGCTGCCCGGCATCATTGCCGGGGCTATTCTTGGCTTTGCCAGGGCGCTCGGCGAATTCGGCGCGACGATCACCTTCGTTGCAAATATTCCGGGCGAGACTCAGACAGTCGCGTCGGCGATCTATAGCTACACGCAAGTTCCCGGCGGCGACGCGAACGCCATGCGGTTGACCGTCGTTTCGATCGCGATTTCGTTTGCCACGCTGGTTGCCTCGGAAATCGTCCAGCGGCGGGCCGACAAAATTCTGGCAAACCTGGAATGATCGAGCTCGATGTCGCACTCAGGATCAAAAGCTTCGACCTTGGCGTGGCTTTCGAGAACGACGATGGCATTACCGCGCTGTTTGGCCAGTCCGGTTCGGGCAAATCGCTCACGCTCAATCTTATCGCAGGGTTGATGCGCCCGGACCGCGGCACCATCAAGCTCGACGGCCGTGTTCTCGTCGATAGCAAACGCGGCGTTTTTGTCGCCCCGCACCGGCGCCGCATCGGCGTTGTGTTTCAGGATTCTCACCTCTTTCCGCATTTGAGCGTGCGGCGGAATCTGCGGTTTGGGCGCTGGTTCGCGCCGCGCGGCGAGCGGGCGATCGATTTCGATTCTGTGGTGGAGATTTTGGCAATCGGCAAGCTCCTGTCGCGCCATCCGGCAAGATTGTCCGGCGGCGAAAGACAGCGGGTGGCAATCGGGCGCGCGCTTCTTTGCTGCCCGAAACTTCTCCTGTTCGACGAGCCTCTCGCCGCGCTCGACATGGAGCGCAAGCTCGAAATTCTGCCGCTTATCGAACGGTTGCGCGACGAATTCGCCGTGCCGATCGTCTACGTATCCCACGCGATCGAGGAAGTCGTGCGGCTTGCGAATAAAATCGTTGTTCTCGATGCGGGCCGGGTTAAGGCAATCGGTGACCCCGGCGAGGTTTTTGGCGCGCTCGGCGGCGGCAGCGCCGGGTCCCGGTTTGACCGTATCTCCGTCCTATCGATGAAAGTTTGCGGCGAGAATGCCGCCTATGGCCTCACCGAGCTGAAGCATCCGGCCGGCACGGTTTGGCTCGCCGGTCCGGCCGGCCCTTTGGGAGGGCAGGTCCGGATTATCGTTAAAGCGACCGACGTCGTGCTTGCCGCCCGCCCGCCGCACGATCTCAGCGTGCGCAGTTCTCTCCGTGGACAAATCGGGTCAATCGAAAAAAACGGTCCGTTGGCCGCCGTGGAGATCGTGCTCGAAGGGGAGGGGCGCCTTTATGCCGTGACCACGCGTCACGCGCTCGACGAACTCGGTCTCGATCGCGGTGCGCGGCTGTTTGCGTTGATCAAGACCAGCGCGCTCGACGAGCGGCAGGTCGCTGCAATGGATCGCGGCCGAATGGAAGGCAGCTTTCCGCAGCCTGATAGGGCGGAATAGCCGCGCGGCTCGAATTCCGCCAATCCCCGCGACGTGGGCGCCCTTCATTAAAAATTGGACATCGTATGACACATCGGTTACGGCTTGGCTGACCGCGATGTCGCTACTCGGAATGGGTCTTGTTTTCGAGGGGGTTGAGGGACAGTGGACGTTCCAAGCCGGGGTCAACCGGGTTTTAGGGGGATGTGGAACCGGCGCTTCGCGGCGGCTCGGGCCATGCCTCCGCCACTGAAGAGCATTCGTGGATCGGCGTGGCGAGAGATGGGTTATCCAAACACGGAAGAGCAGATGCGGCACTCTTCCGACGAGTCTAACCAAGTACGA
>DASYNQ010000024.1:0-4724 GCA_036008425.1 Methylocella sp.
CGAACGGCTTGCCCGCCTTCGAGGTTTTCTGTTCGGGCGGCTTCCAAAGCGAGCCGGTGACAAGTGCGAAAGCGATCATGGCCGCGTCCCGCCTTCCGTAATCGCGCCATAGAGCGCCAGCAACGCTGCCTCGGCGCGGCCATGGTCTTTCTTCCGCGCAAAGTGTTCGGGGGTCTTGGCGAACGTCCGCAGCGCCAGCGCGCGGCCTTTCTCTTTGTCGCTATCGAGCCTGAAATGCTTCTTCCAAACTTGCGGGTTACGAGAGCCGTGCGGATTTCGAGAGCCGCCAAGATGCCAATGATTGCCCCGTGGGCCGTGCCGAATTTGAAGGTGCTTGAGACGCCTTGTTTTGGCATCGATGCCACGCGCTCGACGATCGCGAGGCCAGGCGCCATTTGCCGGATGCGCGCCGCAAGTGTCGCGCAATCGACCATCCCGGCCGCGACCGGCATATCCTCGGCGATGACGCGGTCCGGCGCTTCTGGGCAATAGAATGCGACGGCACCTGAAAGGCCGGGATCAATCCCGATGACGCAAGACGGTCGGGGCCGGTGAAGGCCATTCTGTGCTTGATTCTGATGATGGGAGAGATTATTCTCTGGACTGTCGATCCCACTATAAAACGACAATTCCCCGAGGCCCGCAGTTCCCCGCTGCGGGTCTTTTCTTTGAAGGGTCTTGGCTGGTCACGCGGCCCCGTCTTCGATGGCGGACTTGCTCGCCTTCTCGCCCGGCGGTGCATGCCGACGGGACAAAAGCCATTCCTCAAGGTCAGATTCGAGAATGCCCCGGCGCCGCTTGCCGAGGTGAACTATGGTTGGGCCTTCGCCAACGGCGATCCGCCGTTCGAGTGAGCGCCGGACAAGGTTCGCGCGCCCGGCGGCTTCGTCGTATGATAGGACTCTGGTGAACATGATTCTTTGCTTCCTGTGCCGTGTTTCGTCCGACACGGAATCATTTGAAAATTGCGTGGCCTAATTGTTGTTAAATGCGTGGCTCACTTTTTCACGCAATTAGCGGGGCGGCCACGTGGCCCTCCAAAACTTCCCTTATTCCATAGCTCGCGAAACCGGTCCTGCTTGACGCCTGGTAGCTTGTCCTTTACCGAAAGCCACGCGGTATTCACGTTGCTGCACCCGGCAACTTTCACGAAATCGGTTATCTCATCGTCCGTAACGGCCAGCAATGGGCGGGCCTTCAGGGTTGACCTGCTCAGCAAGCGCTCCACGCTCGGGAGGTCCGCCTGAACCCGCTTGAAAACGGCGACCTCGCTCAGCTCCTCGTCGCCGTACCGGTTGCGCAGCGTGACTTCATTGAGGGTAATCTCGATGGCCGTGTCGGCGTCGATCTTCGTCTCAATGTGCTCTGGCGCTTCCAACCCAAAAGCCGTCATCCGGCTTCCGCGCATGGGAATCCCGCCAGATCGAAGGGCGCTCTCAAGCGCCAGAAGCCGGTATTCCTTGGGATAATCGGCGTGTGCCAGAGCCCGGTAAAGCGGATGGTCATGGCGGCCGAGGGAATTGCAAATGCGGGATAGAAGTTGCCAATCGTGCGGCGCTTGATCTGCCATCGCATGTCCTCGCGAATGTCCAGTGAACGCAAGGAGGCGAGTGGACTACCTCGCTTGTCGGCTGGCCGGCCTATCCTTGCGCGTTCTATTCTCAAGCGCTCTCGCGCAATGTCACCACGTTGCCCATGGCCGCCCGCCCCTCGACAACAGCGAGCACGTGGGCTCCCCAAGCATCCAAGGCCGCGCGCTTTTCAACGGCGAAGTCGTGGCGCTGGTAGACGCCGACAATGCCGGCCCGGCTTCCCGAGACGTGATTGAGAACTTGCTCCGTCACCTCGAGGCGCACGCCGAGCCGTTGGAGGCCCGTGGCGGCCGTGCGGCGCAGATCGTGAAGCCGCCAATCCGTCACGCCGGACCTCGCGTCGAGAGCCGCTTTCGCCTTCGAAAAGCCGTTGAAGGTTCCGCGAAGGCCGGGGAATGCCAGCTCGACAAACCGAGGGACGTTGCGCAGCAAGTCTTGCGCTGGCGCAGACACCGGAACGATATGGGTTGCGCCGTTCTTGGCGCGGCTGGCAGGAATGATCCAGGTTGAAAGATCGTCCGATAATTCGGCCCATGTCATGCCTGCCACTTCCTCGCGCCGCTGCCCGGTTAGAATGAGCATGCGCACAATGCCGTTAAACGGCCCTGGACCATCCGTCGCGCGCCAGATCGCGGCGAGTTCGTCATCGGATAGTACGCGCTCGCGCCGTGCCGGGCTCGCCACGGGGAGGTTGACGAAAGGATTGGCAGGGATCGCGCCGCGCTTCACGGCCCAGCCGTAAGCTGCCTTGCCATAGGCCGCTGTTCTCGCCGCCATCGCCGCGCTGCCCTTTCGCGCCATGGCGTCGAGCGTCTTGACAATGGTTGCCCGCCCAAGATCGGCGGCGGGAAGGTCGAGATAGCGGGGGAAGGCATTGCGCACCGCTCGCACGGCCTCGGCGGCATATCTCGGCCGCTTGCTCGCGAGATGCAGGGCTTGCCAGTCTGATAGAAGCGCGGCGAGCGTCAAGGCTTCGCGCGCCTTGGCATTCTTGCGTTCGGCTGCCGGATCGATGCCTTTTGCCACGTCACCCATGATGCCGCACGCGGCCTTGCGGGCTTTGGCGAGTGAGAGAGCACTGCAACTCCCGAGCGGGATGCGGCGCTTCTGCCCATGCCAGCTGTATTGCGCAAGGTAGGTTTTGCCGCCGCCAGCCGTTACCCGCACCCCAAGCCCGCGTTGCTCGTCATCGAAAACGAGCACGTCGCGCTTGCCTTCGGGACACTTCAAGCTATCGACGCGATTGAGCGTGAGCTTCATGGCTTCCTCGCAATCTTGCGGACCCAGTGCGGACCCGCTAAAACGCCACTTTTAGTGTTGGTTTCTGTCGCGCTATGTCAGCAATATAGCCTAAAGGCAATTGGATTGCAAGGGGTAGTGACGGGTCCGCGGTATTTCGTGTAGCTGCGTGTCGCGATAAGTGCGCTTACTCTTAATCATCGGGTCCACGGTTCGAGCCCGTGTGCGCCCACCATCGAAATCAAAGACTGCCGCGCGTGTTCCTGGGCTGGCTGCGTGGCGAGCGCGGACACCGCGGCCCTTCGGCGAGCTCGGGAGGAGCCGGCTGTTCCGACCCTCGAAGAAGAAGACGCCGACGTCCGAGTCTGGCTGGCGAGAGCCCGCGTCCCGTCAACCGCATGAAGAGCGCCTTGGCCCGGCTCGGCATCGGTGGCGTCAAGCCGCAATTACGCAAGGCGCGGCAGGGTCTGGAGGCAGTGCTCACGCCGGAGGACATGCGGATTCCACAAAATAGGCTCGCCGAAATCCGGCGCGACATGGCGTGGCTTGCGATGCTTCGCGAGCAGATCAAGGCGATTGAAAAGACCCGTCTGGAGCGGCTGCAACAGGCGCCCCGGCAAGGCCCGCATGCGATGGTGCTTGTTTTGGCTCGCATCATCGGGGCCGGCGTCGACAACGCGGACATGCTGGTGCGGGAGATTCTCTCCAAGAACTCGCCAAGAATTTGCCAAGGACTTGCGGGACGAACCCTTCGGCGGGCGCAGGAGCGGTCGCCCGATGCGGTTACTGGCTCCTCCTTGCAGGATAGCCAAGCGAATCACAACCGCCCTTATATGTAAAGCTACGGACAGAGACACGCCGCTAGTTCTTGGATCGGCTCATGTTAAACATGAGTCCGAAAAAGCCTATCGGTGAAGATGAAAACTGTTCCGAAATTCCTGGTCGGCTGTCGGTGATGCTTCAAGTGATGTTTAAGCCAAATGTCGTAGAACCGGAATTTGGTAACCCAGTTCTCGGAAACGCCATGGTAGGCCTCATGTAACGATGACCAAAGTGCTGCATAGCCGATGCACGCAACCAGAACGAACGTAACCCAAGCCCAGCCAAGGAAAATGGCGAATACGAGCAATGGGCTTACCGCAGCCACGACGCTTAATGCGTTGATGTCAATGTTCACATCGTTGCGGCTCTTGCCATGATGCTCAATGGCGTGCTCTCTCCACCATGAACCCCTTCCCAATCCAGGATAGTGCATGAGCCAGCGATGTGCTGCATACTCAGCGAGCGGTGTGTAAAGAACAAGACAGAGTATTGCGATAGCCCAAATCATTGACTGCCCCTTGAACATTTGTCGGCCGACACTTCAGTTAGCCCGCCCCGGCCGGGTGATCTATTTACACGGATATCGACCGGATGACGAGTTTGTTGAGACTGAAATTGCCACTTTTGACGAATTTTGGCAACGCTAATCCCTCGACACGGGGGTCAAAGCCAGTGACACGGCTCGGCAAGCGCCGGAAACGCGGATTTTGTTGTCACCCTGACGCATCTCTTTCTTGCTTTGTTAGGACGGCGTCGTAATCCGTGAATCTTGTGTGAAAATCAAGCCGCACGCGCCAAACTTAGGGCCTGTGTTCAGTTGAGGAAGACGATAGCGGAAGCCAACTGGACTGCGGCGAGAAAATTTCTGGCGAGTTTGTCGTAGCGTGTGGCGATGGCTCGAAAATGCTTGAGTTTATTGAAGAAGCGCTCACGAGGTTGCGTTCGCGGTAGAGCGCGAAATCGCAAAGCCGTTGGGTTTTGCGGTTCGCTTTCGGCGGGATGACCGGAGTGATTTCCCGCTGGGTCAGGGTGGCGATAAACGGATCGGCGTCGAAGGCCTTGTCGGCAATC
>DASYNQ010000025.1:0-3592 GCA_036008425.1 Methylocella sp.
CGCTTTCGGCAAGCTTGGTCAGTTCCTGAAGGACGCGGTTCGTCACGGCTTTCTTGAGGGAGGCGAAGGCCGGGCTTTCCTGAATTGTTTCACGTGAAACATTCAGCGGAAGATCGGCCGAATCGATCACCAGACGCACAAAGCGCAGCCATCTCGGCACTACCTCGGCGTCTTCCTTGATCAGCACATGGCGGACGTAGAGCTTGGCACGACCCGGACGCGAGGGATCGAACAGATCGAACGGCCGCGATCCCGGCACAAACGCCAAAACCGTGTAGTCGTGGCGCCCTTCCGCGTGCCAGTGCATCGTTAATTCAGGTTCGTCAAATACACCACCAAGGCTCTGATACAACTCCGTATAGTCTTTCTGTTCGATTGCAGCTTTCGGCTTGGTCCAAAGCGCCGCGCCGTCGGTTAAGCGGCGCACGCCCTTCTCTTCGACAAGCTCGATCGGCACCGCGAGCGCGCTCGAATGTTCGCGCACGAGCCGCTCAATCCGGCCCGGCTCAAGGTAATTTTTGGACTCTTCGTTCAGGTGAAGAACCACCCGCGTACCCTGGACCGGGGCCTCGCCTTGGGCCAGCGGCTGGATCGAAAAGGTACCTTTGCCGTCCGAACTCCAGTGGTAGGTTTCCACCTGCCCCGCGCGGCGGGTAAAAACATCGACGCGGTCCGCGACCATGAAGGCCGAATAAAATCCGATCCCGAACTGGCCTATCAGATCAAGCTTCTCCCGCGCGTCCGCGCCCCCCGCGTCTTCGCCGCCGTTGCCGAACCGGTCGAGAAAGGCGCGGGTTCCGGAGCGCGCGATGGTGCCAAGATGATCGGTGAGGTCTCGATGCGACATGCCGATCCCATTGTCCCCGATGGCGAGAGTTTGGGCATTCTTGTCGATCGAAATCCGGATCGCGAACGGCGAAGATGCAAGCGCGGGATCGGCGAGCGCCTCGTAACGCAATTGCTCGCACGCGTCGGCGGCATTGGAAAGGAGTTCGCGCAGAAAGATGTCCCGATCGGAATAGACCGAATGCACCATCAGGTGCAGCAATTTGGCGACATCCGCTTGAAAAGCTTGGCTTTGACCCGCTGCCTCCGGCATTGTTACGTGGCCTCCTTTCCGGTTGCTATTGAATTTCACGAATTTGGCGGCCCCCCGCGCGAATCACATCACGCTTGGCGCCGCGCGCCCCTCGCAGCTCGGATATTGCCTTTGTGTCCGGCGGATGCAAGGCCTTCGCGCTATCCGTATGCGCGCCCTGGCCTTTGGCGAGTGCAATACGCCGCCGAGACCAGGTGTCGCGGCGCCGTGCCGCAAATCCGTCAAAAGAACGCTTGCCGTCCCGGCATCTTCAGGCGACGATAAAAGTTGAGATAAAGCTTGGAGGCCACACTCATGAGCGACACGGAGCCGGCCGAAGATAATCGCGCGGACAACCTCGCTTGCAAGCGCAAGGAGGGCTTTGCCGCTCCAATCCCCGCGATCGCCGCGGCTTCGGCGGGCATGGCGGTTATTTCGTTTGACCGGAACGAATTGCGCGAAATTTTCAATCTCTATGGCCGCAAGGTCGCCGGCGGCGAATGGCGCGACTACGGGATCGATTTTACCCCCCAAAAAGCGGTTTTTTCAGTTTACCGGCGCGCGTGCGAATATGCGCTCTACCGGATCGAGAAGACTCCGAGGTTGGCGCGAAAGCAAGGCGCCTATTCGGTGGTCACGGCGACCGGCCTCGTTTTGAAACGCGGCCACGATCTTCGCCTCGTTATCGCCGCGCTGGACAGGCGGCTGAAGCTGGTTTCGGAGGGAACCGGCGGCGATGTCTCCTTTGCCTGAAACCGCTCCAACTTCGCCGGTCTTCGACATCAAGCGCCATGCGCGGACGGAACGGTTCAGGGGAAGTCGACCGTGATGTTTGGATGTACTGTTATTTATGAACTGATTAATAGTTGCGCTAAGAGTTTGTTTTTCGGTGAGCCTCCTGATCAATCCCGCCATCCCGCGCTGGGCCGGAAGGACTCTAGGCCTGCGGACGGTTTTGCGCGAACCGCCGTGGAATCGAAGATCTGGACGTGAATGCGCGGTTTTTGAGTACGAAAGGGACGAGGTTCTGACGTAAACGAATTTCCCATAAGCGAATTTCAGGGACATTCCAAAAATAGGGGCGCGCTCGGCAACCCCGCGGGCACGTGGCGAATGTTGGCCGATGGAGTGACCGGGGTGTAAGAGGGAGGCAGCGTGCAGGATAGGGCGTTTACGCTGGCATGCGTGGTGGACAACCATCCTCGCTTCTTTACCGAACTGGTGCTCTGGGCCCACTGCATCGAGCGACACGTTTCGCGCAGCGGGTTCATTCCGATTGTCTATTTCGTGGGAGATCCCCACGCGGAGCTTTGCGATTGGCTGTCTTCGAAGAAGATTTCTCATCGTTCCATCGATCCGATCGTGGCGGGCTCACCGCACTGCAACAAGATCGCCCCCTTCCTGGACGCCCACGCGACCGATTATACGATCGTGTCGGACGTCGATCTGTTCTTCGTCCGCGACCCATCCAATCTGTTCGGCTCCGATCGGATCAGGGCGGCTCCCAACAACCACTGCAATCCGCCGGATTTCATATATAAAAGAATTTTGGCGGCGAGCGGGCTGAACCGCCCCTATCGTTCCGGCATGTCGCTGTATCGGGGGAATTTGGGGCTGCGGGAAACCCACATCAACCATATCAGCGCTGGCATTGTCGGATTGCCGTGCTCGAAATCGCGCGGTTTTGCCGCGCGCTGGAAGTATTGGGCCGAATGGCTGGTCGCCAACCGGTCTATCCTCGAGCAGTGGGGCCGTCAAGTCGATCAGGTGGCCTTCTGTCTCGCCGCGGAGGATATCCAGGAGGACGTGGAGTTCCTCCCGGCGCAGGTCAACACGATCCTGCAGTCCCTCGACGAAATCGCGACGGTCTATGCCTTTCATCTGACGAGCGGTCACATTCCGAATTATCCGCATTTATTCAATGCGGACAAGACGATGAAGGCAACCGGTTTTGCACAGGGAGTCAACGATGCGCTCGGCATGCTGAACGATTGTATCGGTGCGGCCGTGCGCGATATTTTGTCTCTTTCGGCGACGCGCGATCATCTCGCCAATTTCCTAAATCCTCGGTGGAGGCGTTAGATGACCACAAGGCGGTTGGTGCTCCACGTAGGAGTCGCCCACCGCGCTCCGGATGTGGGCCCCGCGGCCGAGCTTCTTGATGTCGATGTGGATCATCTCGCCGGGCAAGGTCTTCTCATAGCAGACGATCGCAATTTTCGGATCGAGGTTGGAGAGGCGGCTCAACCCCTTGGCCTTGCCGGCGCGGGCCACGGTCGCGCGCGACAGCCCGGTCTCGCGGGCGATTTTTAAGAAGGGTTGACGGTTCCGGCGCAGGGCTTCGACCTGCATGATCTGCCCGGATGTGACCCGCGTGCGCAGGCGATGCGGCGGCTGGTCCGGTCTTGGAGGCCAGCGGCGCCTTCGCTTTCGTGGCGCCGGAGCCATTTCCTGACGGTCGCAGGCGAAACGCCTACAGCGCCGGCTATGGAGCGCCGCGTTTCGCCCGCTTGG
>DASYNQ010000026.1:0-14564 GCA_036008425.1 Methylocella sp.
AGCGCGGATGACCGATGTCGCCGGGCTCTTGCTCGAAGGCATCGACGAGGACGCGGTCGAGTTTCGCGAGAATTATTCGGGCGACCAGAAAGAGCCAATTGTCCTGCCCGCCGCGCTTCCGAACCTGCTTGCCAACGGCGCGCAAGGCATCGCGGTTGGCATGGCGACTTCGATCCCGCCGCATAACCTCGCCGAACTCTGCGACGCGGCCCTTTATCTCATCTCGCACAACAATGCCACGACCGCTCAATTGCTGAGTTTCGCGCCGGGGCCGGATTTCCCAACCGGCGGAATCATCGTCGAATCTGGGCAAGCGATCGCGGAGGCTTACGAGAGCGGGAGGGGTTCGTTCCGGGTGCGGGCGCGCTGGTCGAAGGAGGAGGGAAGCCGCGGCGCGTGGGCGGCCGTCGTCACCGAAATTCCTTACATGGTGCAGAAGTCGAAGCTCATCGAAAAGATCGCCGAGCTGCTGGCCGACAAGAAGCTGCCGGCCGTCGCCGATGTCCGCGACGAATCCGCCGAGGATGTCCGCGTCGTGATCGAGCCCCGCGCGCGCGCGATCGATCCTGAAATGATGATGGAACAGCTTTTTAGACTGACCGAGCTGGAGAGCCGGTTTCCGATGAACATGAACCTGCTCGCCGATGGCGTCGTGCCCCGCGTCGTCTCCTTCAATGAGGCCTTGCGGCAATGGCTCGACCATCGCCGCGAGGTTCTTCTGCGCCGCGCGCGGCACCGGCAGGTCGGGATCGTCCACCGGCTTGAACTCGTCGCCGGAATGCTTGTCGTCTTTTTGAACCTGGACGCAGTGATCAGGATCATACGCGAGGCAGAAGATCCAAAGCAAGAGTTGCAGACGCAATTTGCCCTCTCCGATGTGCAAGCGACGTACGTTCTCGACACAAGGCTACGCGGCCTGCGCCGGCTGGAGGAATTGCAGCTGCGGCGCGAAAGCGACGATCTTGCGAAGGAAAAGCGCGAGATCGAGGCATTGCTTGGCGATGAAGCCAAGCAATGGAAGACGGTCGCCGCGCAGATTCGCGAGCTCAAGAAGAAATACGGTCCCGAAACAAAGATCGGCCGCCGCCGCACGAGTTTTGGACAAGCGCCCGCTATCGCCGATGCCGATATCGCCGGAGCGATGATCGAGCGCGAACCGGTAACGATCGTGGTTTCCGAAAAAGGCTGGATCCGCGCGCTGAAAGGCAATGTCACGGATCTCGCCGGCGTGCAGTTCAAAGGCGGTGACGGATTGGCCGTGTCTTTTTTTGCCGAGACTACATCGAAAATCCTCGTTCTCGCCAGCGATGGAAGGATTTTCACGCTCGAAGCAAACAAATTGCCGGGCGGGCGCGGACAGGGCGAACCCATCCGTCTGATGGCCGATATCACGGAAAGCGAGACGATCGCCGCCGTCTTTCCCTATGCCGCGGGCCAGAAAATGCTGGTCGCCGCAAGCGATGGCCGCGGGTTCGTCGCGAGCCAGGACGAGATGGTTGGCGGTACGCGCAAAGGCAAGCTGCTTCTTACCGTTGGAAAGCCGGCGACCGCCGCGCTCATCGTTCCCGCCGAAGGCGATCATGTGGCGGCGATTGGCGAAAACCGTAAGCTTCTCGTATTTCCGCTTGCACAATTGCCCGGGATGGCACGTGGCAAGGGTATTCGTCTGCAAAAATACAGGGATGGCGGGCTCAGCGATGCCAAGGTCTTTTATCTTGACCAGGGCTTGATCTGGAAAGACTCCGCCGGGCGGACATTTGGCATCGGGCCGGGCGATTTACGGGATTGGATGGGCAACCGCGCCGAGGCGGGCAGGCTACCACCGAAAGGATTCCCCAAGAACAACAGGTTTGGGTGAACCGAGACGCCGCCCGCTAAATCTAGTCCACCCTTTCCCAGCCGCACATACCGAGCCGTTCCTGCGGCAGGAAACGCGCCTTGTAGGCCATTTTCCGGGAGCCCGCGACCCAGTAGCCGAGATAGACATGCGGCAGGCCGAGACGCCGTGCGCGTTCGATATGATCGAGGATCATATAGGTGCCGAACGAACGGCTCTGCTCACCCGGAACGTAGAAGGAATAAACCATCGACAGACCGTCGGCGAGGAGATCGGTCAGGCAGGCGGCAACGAGCGGCCGCTCGCCCGCCGCCACGGCACTTGCCTGGGAAAGGCGATACTCGACGAGACGGGTTTCGACATGGCTGTCCTCGATCATCGTCGCGTAATCGATGGCCGTCATGTCGGCCATGCCGCCGTCGCCATGGCGCGCGTCGAGGTAGCGGCGGAAAAGTGCATATTGTTCGGAGGTGGGCTCGGCTCGCACCACGGTTCGGGCAAGGTCGCGATTGATTTCGACGACCCGGCGGAAATTCCGCGACCAGCGGAATTCATTGGCCTTGACGCGGACCGACACGCAGGCGCGGCAATTTTCGCAGGCAGGGCGGTAAGCGATTGTTTGCGAACGCCGGAATCCCGATTGGGTGAGCTGGTCGTGAAGCGCCGCGGCGCGGCGGCCGATCAAATGGGTGAAGACCTTGCGCTCCTGCCGGCTGGGCAAATAAGGGCACGCCGAAGGCGAGGTCAGATAAAACTGCGGTGCGTCGCGCGGTTCTCGCGTCAATCTCGCCGGCCCTCTTTTTTGTTTTCAGAAGCTGGCCTTCTGAAAACTTCAGCTAAAATTCTAACCCTCACATAAACCGCCGGGTGACGATGACGCCGGCAAGCATATCGTGCAGACATCTTTTGTTCGCGCTCAAGAGCGAGACGAGAAATACCGGCGGGAACATCGTGCTCACATAAAAGAGCACCGCCTGCACCGCGGCGTTCAGGAAAGGCACCCTCGTGCCATCGGTGAGACGCACTTCGAGGTCCATCGCACGCATGCCCGGCGTCGCCATCCGATAGCCCGAAATCGTGAGTCCATTGTAAAAAAACGCCACGATTGGAAACAACGGCGGCAGGATGAAGAGGGAAACCCCGAAGGTCAAAACGGCGAGCGCGAGCCACAGCGAAAAGGAAAGGATGGAGACGAAAATAAGATCGAAAAAAAGTGCCCCGATCCGCCGCGTGCGGACGCCCGCGAGCGCTGCCGCCGGAAGCTGGGCCGGGACAACTATCGGAAAAGCCGGCCTGTCAAAACCGCTTCTGTCGCTCATCTTCGCACTCCTCCCGCATTGTTGCCTAACCGGCGCGGCCTTGCGTTGCCGCGCCGCACGAGTCAGCGGCCG
This sequence comes from Methylocella sp., assembly GCA_036008425.1. GTDB lineage: Bacteria > Pseudomonadota > Alphaproteobacteria > Rhizobiales > Beijerinckiaceae > Methylocapsa. The sequence goes on from DASYNQ010000026.1 coordinate 3,229, forward strand.
ACGCGTCGTGGACTACGATCTGGCCGTGACAACAAGGGCAAACAAGCGCCGCGGCTGCAAACCGGAAACCCGGCCGGTTCATCGCGGCGCCCCGATCCCAAGGTCGCGTCATGTTACGCGCAAACGCAGGAAAGTGAAAAAAAGTTATCGGCCTGAACGCGATTTTTTTGCATGTCTAGTGGCAGTGCAACATTTTTGCGGCAAAGCTTGGCGTGGCGGTGGACTTCGCGCTCTTCGACTTAAAAAAATAAAGATGGCGGCCCTTGCGATTTCAAAGTGCGGTAAGTTTGCGGCCGGCCTCATCGCCACTGCTTCCAGCTTGCGACCTCTTCGATGCGCCAAGCGCTCCATTCCCTCCACATTCAAACCAGCGGCAAAGGTCTCGTCGAGATCGGCGCGAAGGTATCGCGCTGGCTTTGCGCGCAAAATGTCGCGACCGGTCTCTTGACGATTTTCTGCCGCCACACCTCGGCCTCGCTGCTCATTCAGGAAAATGCCGATCCCGACGTTCAAACGGACCTTGAAAATTTTTTCGAAGAAATCGCACCCGAAGACAGCAAGCGCTATGTCCACAAAACCGAAGGTTTGGACGACATGCCCGCGCATATTAGGGCCGCGCTATCGCAAACGCAGCTTGCCATTCCGGTCGCCTCGGGCAGAATGGTTCTTGGCACTTGGCAGGGCATCTATCTGTTCGAGCATCGCCGCGCGCCGCACCGGCGGGAGATCGTGCTCCATTTGCTAGGTGAGTAGACGCCGGCGTTGCCGCGACAAGAAGCTGCCTCATTTTGTCCCGCGAATGAAGCAGGCCGCTTTATTCATCCAAGATCTAGGATCGGACATGCCGCAATTGTTGGCCCCGCTGGCCGTCTCGTTGATGATTTTCGTCTGTACCTTCGCGTCGGCGGTTTCCGGCATGGTCCTGCGCAAAAAGCTGCCCAGCGGTCATTTGAGCGAAGACTCCAAGGATGTCATTAAACTCGTCATGGGGCTTATCGCAACCATGGCCGCGTTAGTCCTCGGCCTGCTCATTGCCTCGGCGAACAGCTCCTACCAAACGCAGAGCGGCGAGCTGCAGCAGATTTCCGCGACCATCATCGAGCTCGACGGCATTCTGGCGCAATATGGGCCGGAGGCAAACGAACCGCGCCATAGGCTTCGTGCTTCCGTTTCGACGGCGGTTGACAAAATCTGGTCGAAGGACGGCATCCGGTTCGGACAGCTAGCACCGGCGGCCAACCAAGCCGAGTCTGCCGCCTTCTACGACAGCATAGCAAAACTTTCGCCCCATACCGAAGCACAGCACTTCATCCAAAAGAGGGCGCTCGAAATAAGCGGAGCCATCCGCCAGACACGCGCGCTCATGGTCGAACAGATCAACAGTGCGATCCCTTTGCCGTTTCTGGCCGTTCTGGTCTTTTGGATTTCGATACTGTTCGTGGGATTTGGCCTTTTCGCGCGCGCCAACGCGACAGTGGTCGTTGCTCTCTTGATCGGAGCGCTTTCGGTCTCGAGCGCGATTTTTTTGATACTGGAATTGAATCATCCTTATCTAGGCTTGATGCGCATCTCCGGCGCGCCGCTGCGCAATGCCCTGGCCCAGATCGGCCAATGAACGCGAGTTGCACTGTTGCGTGGCGTCGTCAAGGAGCGGCGCATGGGCGGCTTGCCGGCAGCTCCACCTGTGCGGCGCGACGAGGGGATGGAAAATCAACTGATGCAAGCCGGAGGCGAGAAATCCCACGGCGATCGCCGCGCCATGTCCGATTTTATCATTGCGCAGAAACAAGCAAAGCCAGATGAGATTCAGCGTCAAATGCGCGGTCATCGCATAGCCCAAATCGGAGGAAGGTCAAAGTGTTGGTCGAGAGGGCTGTCGATAGTTGAGCTTCACCCCGCGAAAGACCCAGAAGCGGCAAAGGATGAAGCAAGCAATCGTGTAGCTCACGATCGCGGCACCTTGTGCGAAGATCGCCCCCGGCGCTTTCGGCAGACGGCCGTTCAAAAGGGCCAGGACCACTTGGTTGAGCGCGAAGGCCGATGCCACTGCGATCGTGTAGCGAACAACGATCCATCTATTGCGGGTTCGCTCGCGAAAGACGAAAGTGCGGCTCAGCAGAAAGCCGGCGATCATCCCGGACGCGAAACCAGCAGCATTGGCGAGTAACGGATGCACGCCACAGCCCCATTCGAGCGCAAGAATGGTGCAACCGCCGATCACGGTATTCAATCCGCCGACGATACCAAACCGAAGGACTCGGCCCAACTCGGCGATCAGGCCAGAAGGCCGCTGGTGCGTCGAGTCAGGCATGAGCAGTCGTATAATATTGCGCTCCCATGGGCAGGGCCGAAAGATACGGTTCGAGCCATCGCAGCCTGGCGAGAGCGTGCGGGAAGAAGCCGGTATAGCGGGTCTCTATGCACTTGAAGCCAGCCTCGCGCTGGCGCGACGTAAGCAAGGCGGATGGAATAAGGACCGCGTTCTCGTCGAAAGGACAGGTGGCCACGATGTATCGTGTGATCGGGTTCGCCGGATTATGTTCGAAGACGACGACGGCACCATTCGGGCGCAACAAAGCGTGCAATTGGCGGAGCAGGTCGACATGCTGCTTTTCATCAATGTGGTGAAAGACACATGAGGTGAAGACGAGGTCAAAACTCGCCTTCGGGAAAATAGCGAGATCGTCACCATGCACGAAGGTCGCGATGTTAGGGAAGCGGCCCTCGGCAATGGCGAGGCTCCGTGCCGAAACATCGAAGGCGGTGAGCGATGCGCCCGGAAATGCCACGGCCAGATGCGTCAACGAAGCCCCGATGCCCGAGCCGAAATCGAGAATCGTCGCCGGTTCAACTAGCCGGCGCTGCGTCCACATGCGTCGCAGTTCGACGATCTTGTAGCGCGCGAAATATGCCGGATCTTCGCCGGTGATACGGACGTTCGCCGCGTGGCTTGCAAGATATTCGTCGGCGAACTTGTCGAATTCAGCGTGCCGCAACGTCGCGATCCCTTATCATGGCAAGGGATGGGACGACGGCGCGAGACCGACGCGGGCATCGGTCGTCACGACTTCGTCGATCAAAAACAAGGGCCGCTGTTTCACTTGCATGAAAATTCGACCGACATAGACGCTCAGCACCGCCAGACAGGCGAGTTGCGCTGTCGAGAAGAACAACATGACGAGCGCGAGACTGGTCCAACCCGGAACGACATGCCCGAGTAATCGGCCAGCGACGGCATAGAGCGCAACTGCGCAACCAATGAGGATGCCAAACATGGTAAGGATCGCGGCGAGACGCAGAGGAACGGTCGAGAAGCTCGTCAAACCGGCGATTGCGAGCTTGACCATCTTCACGAGCGTGTAGCCCGTATTACCGGCGAAGCGACTATCGCGATCGTAGAGAACCTCGGACTGCCGGCCGCCCAGCCAAGCAACCATGCCGCGCAAGAAGCGATCCTGCTCCGGCATGGCATTGAGCCGCTCGACTATGCTTCGCGACAACAGTCGGAAATCGCCAGCATCCATGGGAATCGCGACATCCGAAACACGGTCAAACAGGCGATAGAAGATATGTGCCGTGGTGCGCTTGAAGCCGCTTTCGCCGGCGCGGGCGCGTCGGCGCCCGTAGACGACATCGAAGGCCTGGTCCATCCGCGCCATCATCTCGCCGAGCAGTTCAGGCGGATCTTGAAGGTCCGCGTCGATCACGAGAACGCGTTTGCCTTTTGCCTGGCTGAGCCCGGCCGTTACCGCCAGCTGGTGCCCGTGGTTGCGGGAGAGATTGACGGCAACGACACCTGGCCGTGTGAGGGCCATCGCGCAGATGCACGGCCAAGTGTTATCCGTCGATCCGTCGTTCACCAGAATGATTTCGTGGGAGCCGTTCGCCGAGGCCTGGCACGCCGCGATCATCCGGTCGAGGAACCGCGGCAGGCAGGCCTCTTCGTTGAAACAGGGGACGACGACCGAAAGCAAGAGGCGCACTGAGGAATGAACGTCCATCATCTCGCGTCCTTTCGGGTGCAGGCCAGAATACCGATCGGCGGGGACCCGAAATCGCGACATTGCCAGGCGGACGCGAGTTCGGTGATCCGTGGTGGAAAGGTTCGTGCCGCCGTGCCATGAACATTCGTGTCGTAGATCCACAGCGGTGCGATCGATCCGAATACCAGCGCAGGAAACCGAAGCGACTGGTTCGACAGGGTGAAAAGCAGCGACCAGGCATGCGCCAGCAGGCAGTAGATAGGAGCGTTGAAGTCCTGAAGGATCTGGTGGACGACGCTCCAGAGTGAGGGCTGCGCGGCGATCGTGCCTGTGAACGTTTCGTCCAGCCAAAGCGGTGCGTCGGCGCCAACAGTCGCGCGGATCGCGAAGCCGAGCAGGACGGCTCCGGCGGTCATCGCGACCAACGGATCCGGAAGGGAGACCCGAAGCCTCCCCTCGACCGAAAGAGATTGAGATGTGGCTTTCGTGAACATCCGCCCGCGTCCGCTCTCTATCATCTCTGTCGAGTTGATCGTCGCCGGATTTTACGGTTGTTTGATTGATCTACCCTTCACCCGACTTCACCAACTGGAAAGTTTTGCGCGAGCTTATCATACCGCGTGGCGATGCGCCAGAAATCCTTGAGCCGGCCGAAGCAGCGCTCGATGACATTGCGGTTTTTATAGGCTTTCCTGTCGTGCCAGATGCGCTTTTTGCGGTTGGATTTGCCCGGGATGACGGGACGTATTTTCTGCTGCTTGAGAAAGGTGCGAAACGTATCCGTGTCATAACCTCTGTCGACCAGAAATTCCTTGATGCCCGGGGATCAAGCTGACGCATCCTTGCGCCATGGTGCAATCGGCGGTGTTGCCCGGCGTCAAAATCAGCACCCACGGGCGGAGAAACTCATCGACAATCGCGTGGATTTTGCTGTTGCGGCCGCCCTTCGTAAGCCTAATCGCCTGGAATACGTCCCCCCTTTTCCACCGCCGGTGCAGCGGTGGGCCTTGATATGGCTGCTATCCAACGCAGCTTGTTTCGGCTGCCCGGACCGAGATGCGACGGCCTCGAATATTTTCTCCCAGATTCCCAGCTCACTCCAGCGGGCGAAGCGATTGTAGATCGTCTTGTGCGGGGCCATATTTCCTCGGGCAGTCCACCCAGCGACAGCCGACTTTCAGCACATGCATGATCCCGCTCAAAATCAGCCGATCGTCTTTGCGTTCAGGCCCTGGCTGGTTTGTCGGCAAATGCGGCGCGATCTTCGCCCATTGCTCATCGTTGAACCAAAACAAATGCGATTGCACCGGTTAGCCTCCCATAGCGGTTGCCAACCTCTTGAAACATAAGATGGATAATCAGGTCTTAACTCTAGGCCCGAGTTGTCCGGCCTGAGGAACGCACTCCAATCGGGGTCAAAATTCGATGCCGATTGACAATCCGGCCTATACTAGAAACAGTCGGATATGCTCGTTCCGGACGGCGTCTGCGAGTTCGAACGTCAATCATCAGGGAATCGAGCTACGCAGCATGAACACCGACCCAACGCCACTGGCCCAGGCAAGCTCTGGCCAATCCCCATTATCCGACGACTTGGCAATCCGGGCATCGGTAGGCTGGAGCTGGTGGTTGCCGTTTGTGGGTCTGGTTGCCGCCCTGCTGTGCCTGCCGTTCATTCGAATCGTCTTTTGGATGGGCGATGAGGGCGTATTGTTGCGCGGCGCTGAGCGCATGCTCCGGGAGAGGAAACTCTACACTGATTTCTTTGAATTTCTGCCGCCCGGCGGCTTCGTCCTCACCGCAACATGGTTCAGTATAGCCGGAATCTCCGTTTGGTCCGCGCGGTTGCTGGCGATCTTGACTATCGTCGGCATTGCCTGCTTCACGTATCTGGCCTGCCGGCAGGCATCCAGGAACGCGCCGCTCTCTGCCATTTTAACGATTGGGTGGGTGGTAATGTCGCAGGGAAGCTGGACGCAGGTCAGCCATCACTGGTTCACCACACTTTTCTCGATGGTGAGTGTCTGGGCCGCCCTCGCCAGCTTCGAGCATTCGCCGCGCTGGCTGCGGTGGCCGCTGATTGCCGGCGCAGCGGGCGGCACAGCGGCGATGGTGACTCCGACCCGCGGCGCTCTGGCTATGCTGGCCGCCATGACTGCGTTCTTGAACCCGCGGCGGGACCGGATGGAGTTGATCGCCTACGTACTCGGGGGCGCCCTGGTGCCCGTGGGCCTGCTCATATACTTGGTTTCGAATCAGGGGCTCGCTGCAGCATTCGATGATGTCATCCGATTCACCGCAACCCGGTATTCGTCCATCCAAGGCGTACCGTTTGGGTCATTTTCGGGCCACCAGAATCTTCCCCTCAAGTACCTATTCCCGCTCGCGGCCTTGCTGACGCTCTTCGTATGCGTCCGCGATTGGCGCGCGTGTCTTCGCGACCGTCTGCTGCGGTCGTGCGTCGCGTTCGGCCTCGCAGGTTTCGTGGGGTGTTTTCCGCGCCCCGATATTACTCATATCGCCTTTGCAGCGCCTTTGGCGTTGCCCTTGCTCGCATGCTGCATGACCCGGCTTACCCAACGGTGGCGTCAAATATATCGCTACGTGGTTGCCGCTGTCCTGATCGGGCTTTGCGCGCGCTGCGCCGTTTCATTCTTGTGGATATCCCAAATTGCGTTGCATGGGCAGGTCGTGCAGACGCCGCGAGGCGGGGTGGTGTTCTTCGGACAGCCCGGGGTTCCTGAGTTGCTGGCGCGGATCGCCGCGACGCCATCCGGAGATGCCTATTTTTTCTACCCGTACATGCCGATGCTGCCATTCCTGGCTGCCCGCGAGGACGTGTCGGGATACGATATCTTTGCGCCAGGATACACCCTGCCGTCCCAGTATCATGATGCCTGCATATCGGTGATGCAGCGCGCTTCTTGGGTGGTCATCGACCGGAGATGGACAGATCCCAACACATGGAAGCAGCTGTTTCCCGCAATGCAGGATGCTCAGCCGCAAGAAACGAAAGAATTCGAGCAAGTCCTGGATAGCAGTTTCGAGTTCGTAGCCCGGGACGGGACGTTCGAGTTGCGTCGCCGCCACGAAGGCGTTGGCGACACCTTCTGTGCCGGCATAGCGGAGTAGATTGCTCGCGGGAAGCGCGCAGCGTCGCGCTGAGACACGGCATGACGATCGTTACGTTGATCTTCGCGGTGGCGCCGGTCCTCATCGCAATCACGCTCGGCATAATTGATTCTTCTCGAATGTGCGGAGTTCTGGATAATGACTAAAAAAGAGTAACGTTGCGCTTAATCGAGAACTTCGGATTTTTCTGAATGGGGATGAACGACAACCCGGCGCGGCGCCTTTCTCCGTCTGGCGCGTTCATTGCCGTTGGGCGGGCCGTTTCCGCCGACGGAGGAGAGCGCTTCATGAGACATTGCGCGATTTCGCGAAGGCCCAGTTTCGAAGCTTTTTGGCCCGGCTTTCTAGCCGAAATTGGATGCGGCAACGGCTGGCTTATGGGAGCTGTTCCTCCGATCAATCGACCTAGACCCAAGTTCAGAAGCTAAACGCGGCGGGATGCCAGATGGTCCGTGCAGAAAAACTATCGGGTAAAAGCCGGGAAGGGCCTCGGCCATCCCCTCATTTCCTGGCTGAGTGTGGTGGGCAACAAAGGCATCTGGGGGCCGGGGCTTTCTGAAAAATAGAAAATCCAGGCGGTTCGGGGGCTTCGCATTCCCTGCACATCATGGATGGGTTGCCGCGAGCCGGCAGCCGGCGGGAGAGGGCCAGGTCTTTGGTCTGAGCCGGAACACGATCGCCCAGCAGGCACTTCGATTTCGATAGTTTTAAAAATAATCACAGTTGCGTGAAAAGCGGGATCAACTAAACGCGCTCATACAGGTAGCATCGCTTCTAGCGATTCTTGAATTGAATCAATCAATTTCTCTATTGGCTTGCCCCGCATAACTTTCTCGGACCGCGCGAACCCACGGAGCATAACGCAATTTGCCATTACTCCGGTTGGCGAGCGCCAACTTTGAGAAAGGGCTAATGACATGAGCTTAGTAACAGGAACTGCGGCACCGGCGAGATTGGAATACTGCAATCCCTCTCCACCCGCCGCGTTTCCACGCTGCTAGGTTCGTTCCGGCGCGACAATTCCCAAGTGGCTATCGAAATGTTCGATGGAGTTGATGAACAGCTGATCGGATTGCTCACTGACCGGCGGGTCGATGCAATTCTTACGATTTTCGAAACCGGCTCTGCCTCAAAGTTTCCTAGCCGAGTTCTCTTCGAGGAACCATACGTATTGGCCGTTCCCGAATCTCATCGCTTCGCGCAGCGCAAAAGCGTGAAGCTATCCGAACTTCGCGGCGAACCTTTCATCGTGCGCGGGCACGCTGTGATCAAGCCAGAGACATGATCTCGGGACGTCCGGCCCCTTCCTTCATGCGTCATGCGACTAGAAGCTGCTTGACTCTCAAATTCCTAGACATCGCTAGTCTGCGGAAGCAGCACCAGATGTTGACATTAAGTTTGCGATCCAACGCGTAGACGGATTCTGTTCCCAGACGGTGAAAAGCGCGATTGTCACTGGGATACCAATAAATGCCCCGGGCATGCCCCATAGAAAATCCCAGAATAAAAATGCGAACAGCATCACGAACGGTGATATGGCAAGAGCGGTGCCAGTAAGCATCGGCTCCAGGTAGTTGCCGATCACGAATTGGATCAGGTACAAAACTCCGAAAATGATAGCCGCCATCTGCCAAGATTCGAATTGCGCGGTTGCAAAAATCACTGGAAGGATGACGGCTACAAGAGGGCCAATATACGGAATGTAGTTCAACACAAACGATATGATGCCCCATGCGACTGCGAGCTCGACCCCCATAGAACGTGTGAAGACAAAGACGGCCAAGCCAGTCACCGCACTCGCCAGAGTGCGTATGAGCATGTATTTTCGGATTTTCTCGGCGATCTGACCGCTCGTTTCCAACAAGCTCCAGCCATTAAGTTTCTTGTCTAGCGCTTCGATTTTTAATTTGAAATCGCCCATTTCCGCAAGCCCAAACACCAGAAATAAAAAAACTACCAGTGTGAAGCCAATAAAATAATTGACTGATGCCGCGATAGCCTGAAAAACACCAACAAACCAGGACGAATTGAAGCTATTGGACAAGTCCAGTGTAAAAATTTCATGTCCCTCAAGCCATTGATTTGCTCGCATGTACAGAGCTTGGAAGCGTGCAACATTAGCCACGCCCCAATGACCAACATCGCTAATACTCAAGACAATTGCCAACACAAGTATTGAGATGACAAGGAGTGTCAAAAGAATGGTGAGGGTGAGCGCGATAGGCTTCCCCATCCTGATCTCGACCGCCTTCTGGAAAGGCCAGACAAGAGCCATGGCGAATAGCATAAACGCGACCGGCTCAAACACGATGCGAGCAAAATAAAGAGCGGCGGAGACAAGAACCACAGCGAAAAGGGCGGGAACGAAGCGGTCGCGTCCAGCGCCGGTCCTGACTGCTTCCTCACCGCTCATTTTCCTACCCACCGTCTTTCGATCTCAAGATGTGAGCGACCTCGTGCCACTGGATGCCCCTCGTCTGACGCGCGATAGGCACGTGTGAGTTTACGCCATAATGCGGTTGCCCTTATCGCGCTCCTTGCCATGGAACCACACGACGTACGACGTCGGTGTGACGATCAGCGTTCGAACCGTCGGCGCCAGCAGTCCATCCGTTATCGCTAAAGACCATCCGCCATCAGAACACCCTCGAAACAATCAACGCCCAGCACCATGGAACCACTTTCCCCAGAACCGGCCCGAATTGGGATGATGTTAACTCCTCAAGATGACGAAGATATTGCTCCTGCAAATCGTTTTGAGGTCTCTCGGATCCGGCGCGCGCGCGTCCTTATCGCGCGTGCGTGCGCGTGATTTCCATCGTTTATCGGCTCGAGGCGAGGCGCCCGATGATAACCCGTTATGGCTGCCCTATCATCGGCGGCAATGACATGCAAGGGGAACAATGCAAGGGGAACAATGTAAGCTGTTTGAGTTTTGCGTACTTGCCAGCGGGGACGCCCTGTTATATTCCAGACCGCGTTCCATCACCGTGACCGCGCTAAACACGGCGTGTTTCGGACGATAGGAATGGCCAACGTTGTCGCAATCTGTTTCGCGGCCCTAATCAATTGGGAGGATAAAAAAATGCTGACTCGACGCTCTCTTTTAGGCTCGCTAGGAAAGAGTCTTTTGGCCGTCGGGGTTATTGCTGCACCTTTGGCCACCATCGTCGTGCCGTCGGAGGTCGAAGCCGAGCAAACGCCGAGTCCCAGCCCTACCTTTGGGGCCCCTCTCCATCGAGGTGGGGGCGCGCGTCAACATTATCGGCGCCAGATGGCGCAAGGGCGTCGCAAGCGACGCGCCGCGTGGCGTACGCGGAGGAAGCCACACTGATCTATTTTGGGGAATTATGCACTTGCCGGCGCCGAAGTCTAAACGGCAAGACGGTATACCAAGCAAAAAAATCAAATTGCGTCCGGAAATCGCATGCGACAAGGACGCAGTCGTCAATCACATTGCTGGCACTGTCCGCCTCAACGACCACTGTCGCAAAGGCGCTGGGCATTCGAACGAGTCACTTGGGTCGTAATAAGGCTGGAAGTTGCACCGCTGCCGCCGCTGAATCGGCAGAATGCTGTTGGTGTTCGATGACTCTCTGGCGGGTCACGGTCCGGAGCCGCTCGGGTATGATTGTCCCGTATGGCGGCGTTGCTCCGCCGTTCCAATTTGCCGGTTAACCCGTGTCTCGCCAATTTCATGGCCTCCGCCTCGCGCCGCTGGAGAAAGTCGATGACCAGCCCGACCGACGCGCCCCCGTCGCCGGAAGGAGAGACTTACGCCGGCCATTCAAAGCTGGCGAGCGCGATCGAGCGTGGGATCTTCGCCAGCCGCTGGCTGCTGGCACCGATGTATCTGGGGCTGGCTGTAAGTCTGCTGCTGCTTCTCGGCAAGTTCGTGCAGGAGACGGTGGAGTTGGCACGCCACACAGGCACCGAAGATGTCCATAAGCTGATTACGGGCATTCTGTCGTTGGTCGATCTATCACTGATGGGCAATTTGGTTGTGATGGTGATGTTCGCCGGCTACGAGAACTTTGTCTCGCGTTTCGGGGAGGTCACGAAGGGGAACCGGCCCGACTGGATGGGCAAGGTCGGCTTCGGCGCCTTGAAACTGAAGCTGATGACGTCGATCATCGCCATTGCGGCGATTCATATGCTTGAGGACTTCATGCATGTGGCCGAGATCGACAACCGCGAGCTGGGCTGGGGTGTCGGCATCCT